>CAUVGG010000153.1:0-2517 GCA_963551305.1 uncultured Streptococcus sp. | reverse complement strand
TCCAAAGTTTCGAATGAAATAGCTGAAATCATCCGCATACCATGTTTTTTTTAGTTTATTGAACATCTTTTAAAATATACCCGACACTACGCAATGTTTGAAGATTTTCAGCAAAAGCTGTACCCTTCAGTTTCTTACGAACTTTTGAGACATAGACTTCTACAACGGAAATCGTCGTATCGCTATCAAATCCCCATAGGCGGTCAAAAATTTGCGTCTTGGGAAGAATAACATTTTGATTTTGAAGGAAGTAAACCAATAACTCAAACTCTTTTCCGAGTAGTTCCACAGGAGTATCTTCCACCTTCACTTCATTCGTTGAAAGGTTGACGACAATATCCCCATAGGTCAAGGTGTTTTCGTTAAACTTACCTGAACGTTTGAGAAGGGCTTGGATCCGCATTTTGAGTTCTTCTAGATAGAAAGGTTTGGTGAGGTAGTCATCCGCTCCCAACTCAAAACCATGTCCCTTGTCATCCAAACTTTCCTTAGCAGTCATGATAAGGACTGGTGTCGTAATTCCTTTTTCGCGCAACTCTTTCAAGACTTGGAAGCCATTTTTTTCAGGCAACATCAGGTCAAGCAAAATCAAGTCATAGACGCCACTTTCAGCTTCGTAGAGACCTTCTTCTCCATCAAAGACCTGCATGACATCTGCAAAATCATCTAAAAAGTCAAATACTGAGTTTGACAGGCCTAGGTCATCTTCTACTAATAAGATTTTTATCATCAGAAACTCCTCCTTGTTATGATTATTATACCAAAATTGCCTTAAAAAAAACTCAACTCTCTCTTCTTTTAAGATAGAAAGTTGAGTTTTTTATTTACATTTCGAATGAATTAAGCTTTGGCATATTGAGCTACAACAGTTTCTACTGCTGCTTTCTCACGCTTAATCAAGTCAACACGCGCTGCGATATCCTTGATACCCATACGAATGTTGCGGCTAAGAGCAAGGTCAGAGAGTTGTGGTTCAAAGAAGGCCTTGTACTCTGCCAAGCGTTGCTCTGTTTTAAAGATATGCGATGGGAAGATGACAAAGCTATCAAAGCTCATATCTCCACCAAGGGCTGCCTTAATCCAATCCCAGTTTTCACGCGCCCATACCCAAACAGTTTCTTGAGTAGCTTGGTGTCCGAGGAAATGGAGGTACCATGAAGAAAGGTCTTGTGGTTTCACTACAAATTTATCCTTCCATGAACCAATCAAGGTTTGGATATTGTCAGCATCTGTACTGTATGCAAGAGCTCCTGCCAACTGACGTTTAAAGACCGCATCCGTCGCATGAGTGTAGAGGTCCAGATAAGTTGCCACCAAGTCCTTGGTCTCATGGTGTTTCATTTCATTGATGAGAACTTGAGCACGGATTGCTGCTGGAAGTCCTGCAAGATTATCCTTGTGAGCTGCAAAGATTTGGCTAGCGACTTGACTAGCTTCTGCATCATTTGACCGAATCATCATGGAAATGGTCAACTGACGAACCAATTCGTCTTCATCTGATTCACCATCTTTGGCTTCAAAACCAAGACGGTCATAGTTGTGACAAGCCAATTTAGCAACGAGTGTATTAAAGGCTTTCTCAGTTTCTGTTCCTTCATCGATAAAGCGCTCAAGGGCAGAAATCACTTGAGAAACAGCTGAAACTACCAAGTAAGACTCTTCTTTAGCAAGTTTATCAAGGACTGGAAGCAAGTCTGCATAAGAAATGTGCCCTGCTTCAGCCAACAAACGACGTTCTTGAACGATTTGCAGTTTGCTTGTGTTATCAAGTGTCTCTAGATCAGCAAGAACGGCATCTAACAAGTCTCCTTGATAGTCGGTAATGTAGTGGGCTGTATTTTCAGTGTTGAGACGAAGAGCTCCTTTATTTTCAGCAAGAAGAGCTGCGTAGCCAGGGATTTCAATACTTTCAGTTTCGAGCGTATCTGGCAAACCTTTCCAGTTGCTGTTGAGTGGCACAACCCAGAGACGGTTCTTGTCTTCGTGCTCACCGATAAAGAATTGTTTTTGTGAAATCTTCAAGACATCATTTTCAACTTTGACAGTAAGGACTGGGTAACCAGGTTGCTCCAACCAAGAATCCATGAAGGCTGCGACATCACGGCCTGACGCTTGTCCAAGGGCATTCCAAAGGTCACGACCAATGGTATTTCCATATTGGTGCTTTTCAAAGTAGGCATGCAAACCTTTAGCAAAATCAGCATCGCCGAGCCAACGACGAAGCATGTGCATGAGACGGCTTCCTTTGGCATAGACGATAGCTCCGTCAAAGAGAGTATTGATTTCATCCGGGTGTTTGACTTCAACGTGAACAGACTGAACGCCATCAGTCGCATCGCGTTTAAGTGCCGCTGGAACACCACCTGTTTGGAAGTCTTCAAAGATATTCCAACTTGGTTCGATGGCATCGACACAGACGTATTCCATCATGTTAGCGAAGCTTTCATTGAGCCAGAGGTCATCCCACCATTTCATAGTCACGAGGTTACCAAACCATTGGTGAGCCAACTCATGTGC
>CAUVGG010000152.1:0-2518 GCA_963551305.1 uncultured Streptococcus sp. | reverse complement strand
CCCTGTCTATATTATATTCGACAAACTGACCAATAAGATCAGGAAAGGTTGTAACAAAGATATAAGTTAAAAGAACGTCAAGACCAAGAGTAGAGAGACGAGCTAAGAAAAACTTAGCCAGGCGGGTTGGCCAGTTCCTTCTCTCTTGTTTAAAGACGATTGTATCATTTGTGAGAAAGGCAAAGAGAATCCCGATAAGATTTGCGAGTACGGTTGCTAGGATTTCCTGGTGGCTGATGTGATAAATAACCAAACGTGATAAAATTGAGACCAGAGTAGTAACACCACCAAAAAATAGGTAGGAGAGGATTTCGTTATCGAAGAATGCCTTTATTAGTTTTTTCATGGTTTTAGTATAGCATAATGTCATATATTGTGCTATACTGGTAAGGTTGATAATCTCAACCCTTGGTGCTTAACTTCTTTCACCAAGCATATTTTACGCGGGAAACCGCTAAAGGAGAAAACATGAAAAAATTAACTGTTCGTGATATGGCAGATATCGCTATTGTCGCTGCTATCTATGTGGTTTTGACCATTACCCCACCACTGAATGCCATTAGCTACGGCGCCTACCAGTTCCGTATTTCAGAGATGATGAATTTCTTGGCATTTTACAACCCTAAATATATCATCGGTGTGACGATTGGATGTATGATTGCTAATTTCTTTAGCTTTGGTCCAATAGATGTCTTTGTCGGCGGGGGCTCTACCCTAGTTTTCCTTAGTCTGGGTGTATGGCTTTTTAGCAAGTACAAGAAAGACTATCTGTTTAATGGTTTGATTCGAAAAGATCATTTCTTCTTTTCAATTCTCTTCTCTATTTCAATGATTACCATTGCAGCAGAACTCTATATTGTTGCAGAAGCTCCATTCTTCTTTACATGGTTCTCTACGGGAATTGGTGAGTTTGCATCACTTATCGTAGGTGCTATTTTAATCGGAAAATTAGGGCGCCGAATCAACCTCACAAGATAAGAAGTTTATAAGCTAGATTCTTGCTAAATCTAGCTTTTTTCATTCCATAAAATTAAAAGAGAGCGCTTGACAAGAACATAGAACTATAGTATACTTTTTAGGTAAGCTGATTTAGCTCAGTTGGCAGAGCGCATCCATGGTAAGGATGAGGTCGCCGGTTCAATCCCGGCAATTAGCATGATAGAAACGGAATAACCTTGGGAAACCAAGGTTTTTCTTATACACCTGTGTAAATGAAGCTAAAGAGCTTTGGCTGTTGACAAAAGTGACTCTATCTAGTAGAATAGTAGATGCGATGAGTCGATAGGTAGTCTTCGGACTACTATTGAGCATAAGGAGGTCATAACGCAGGAGCGGACCTTGATGAGTTGTGTGAACCTGCTCATCACATGAAGATGCCTCTTAGTCCCTGGTCGAATGGCTAGGGATTTTTAGTTTTCAGAAAATATAGTCTAAAAGTGCTTTTCAATTTCTGGAAAAAGTAGTATAATACATCTATTATAGAAATTTTTAGAAAATTCCGAAAGAGGTTAGTTATGGGATATACAGTTGCTGTAGTCGGCGCGACAGGTGCTGTCGGAGCTCAGATGATAAAAATGTTGGAAGAATCAACACTTCCAATCGATAAAATCCGTTACCTTGCTTCTGCACGTTCAGCAGGCAAGACTTTGAAATTTAAAGACCAAGATATTACGATTGAAGAAACAACTGAGACAGCTTTTGAGGGTGTTGATATTGCACTCTTCTCAGCAGGTGGTTCGACATCAGCTAAGTATGCACCATACGCAGTTCAAGCTGGTGCTGTAGTAGTGGATAATACATCTTATTTCCGTCAAAATCCAGATGTACCATTGGTTGTCCCAGAGGTCAATGCCCATGCACTTGATGCCCACAACGGAATCATTGCCTGCCCTAACTGTTCAACTATCCAAATGATGGTAGCTCTTGAGCCCGTTCGTCAAAAATGGGGCTTGGATCGTATCATTGTCTCAACTTACCAAGCCGTTTCAGGTGCTGGTATGGGAGCGATTCTTGAAACACAACGGGAACTTCGTGAAGTCTTGAATGATGGTGTGAATCCACGTGATTTGCATGCGGAAATCTTGCCTTCAGGTGGTGACAAAAAACACTATCCTATCGCCTTCAACGCACTTCCACAAATCGATGTCTTTACTGACAATGATTACACTTATGAAGAGATGAAGATGACCAAGGAAACTAAAAAAATCATGGAAGATGACAGCATTGCAGTATCTGCAACCTGTGTACGTATCCCAGTCTTGTCCGCTCACTCTGAGTCTGTTTACATTGAAACAAAAGAAGTGGCACCAATCGAAGAAGTCAAAGCAGCCATCGCAGCTTTTCCAGGTGCTGTTCTTGAGGATGACGTAGCGCACCAAATCTATCCTCAAGCCGTCAATGCAGTTGGTTCACGTGATACTTTTGTTGGTCGTATCCGTAAAGACTTGGATGCAGAAAAAGGAATTCACATGTGGGTTGTTTCAGATAACCTTCTCAAAGGTGCTGCTTGGAACTCAGT
>CAUVGG010000151.1:0-2527 GCA_963551305.1 uncultured Streptococcus sp. | reverse complement strand
ATAGCTAGTTAGAGAAAAACTATAATTGAAAACTATATCTTCATACAGTATAATATAGGGAAGAAGTATTTGGAGGTTTTTACTTTCAAACAGACAACATCATTCCCGAATAGAGAACTGTTAGGAGGGTATTATGCCGATTCGACTTGATAAAAAATTACCAGCTGTTGAGATTTTAAGGACAGAAAATATCTTTGTGATGGACGACCAACGGGCCGCTCATCAGGATATTCGCCCCTTGAGGATTTTGATTTTAAATCTCATGCCCCAAAAGATGGTAACAGAAACGCAACTCTTGCGGCATTTGGCTAATACACCGTTGCAATTAGATATTGATTTCTTATATATGGAAACACATCGTTCCAAGACAACCCGTGCTGAACATATGGAAACCTTCTATAAGACCTTTCCAGAGGTCAAGAATGACTTTTTTGATGGAATGATTATCACGGGAGCACCAGTGGAGCATTTGCCTTTTGAGGAGGTGGATTACTGGGAAGAATTCAAGCAGGTCATCGAATGGTCCAAGACGCATGTTTTTTCAACCCTGCATATCTGTTGGGGTGCACAAGCAGGTCTTTATGTTCGCTATGGCATTGAAAAGCACCAGATGGATCGGAAACTATCAGGTATTTACCCACAGGATACCTTAAAAGAGGGGCACCTTCTTTTTAGAGGTTTTGATGATCGCTATGTAGCTCCTCATTCTCGTCATACTGAGATTTTAAAAGAAGAAATCTTAAACAAGACCAATCTTGAGATTCTGTCAGAAGGTCCTGAGGTTGGGGTTTCCATCCTAGCTAGTCGAGATCTGCGTGAGATTTATAGTTTTGGTCATTTGGAGTACGATCGTGACACTTTAGCAAGAGAGTATTTTCGTGATTATGAGGCGGGGCTCGACCCTCATATCCCAGAGAACTACTTTAAAAATGATGATGTGAATGAGACACCGTGTCTCTGTTGGTCTTCATCAGCTGCCCTCTTTTTCAGTAACTGGGTTAACTATGCTGTTTATCAGGAAACTCCCTTTGACTGGAAAAAGGTAGAGGACGATGCAGCTGCATTTGGATATTTATAAGAGGAATTATGACATATTTTGACGCTTTCAAATCAGGGAACTTGGTTTTGCCAAGTGCCCTGCTCTTGCATTTTAAGGAACTCTTTCCTTCCAGCGAAGATTTTCTCGTCTGGCAATTTTTCTATTTACAAAATACCACAGCCCTAGGAGATGTTTCGCCTAGCCAAATAGCTGAAATCATTGGGAAAGAGGTGGCAGATGTCAACCAATCCATTTCGAATTTGACAGAAAATGGTTTGCTACAATATCGAACCATTGAACTAAATGGGGAAATTGAGCTGATTTTTGATGCTAGTCTAGCTTTTGAACGCTTGGATAGCTTGTTAGATACTCAAACTTCAGCTGCAACTGTCCCAAACTCCAAAAATCAATTGAAGGATCTGGTTGAAACCTTTCAGCAGGAATTGGGGCGCTTGTTAACACCATTTGAAATCGAAGATCTTTCCAAGACTGTCAAAGAAGATGGAATCAAGGCGGATTTGATCAAGGAAGCTCTCCGAGAGGCGGTTTTTAATGGCAAACCAAACTGGAAGTACATTCAGGCAATCCTTCGTAACTGGCGCCATGAAGGTATCCAGTCTGTGGCTCAGGTGGAGGCCAAACGAGCAGAGCGAGAAGCGAACAATCCCAAACAAGTTCAGGCTTCGGCTGATTTCCTCGATGCTATGAATTTGTGGCAAGATTAGTCGCTTGAAAAATCTTGAAAATTAGAGTAAGGTTTGCAAGCTCCTTATAAATATGATAGAATAATAGTGAATAAAATGAAAAAAGAGGTATGTGAAATGTCACGTAAACCATTTATCGCTGGTAACTGGAAAATGAACAAAAATCCAGAAGAAGCAAAAGCATTCGTTGAAGCCGTTGCATCAAAACTTCCTTCATCAGACCTTGTTGAAGCAGGTATCGCAGCTCCTGCAGTTGATTTGACAGCTGTTCTTGCTGCTGCTAAAGGTTCAAACCTTAAAGTTGCTGCTCAAAACTGCTACTTTGAAAATGCAGGTGCTTTCACTGGTGAAACTAGCCCACAAGTTTTGAAAGAAATCGGTACTGACTACGTTGTTATCGGTCACTCAGAACGTCGTGACTACTTCCATGAAACTGACGAAGATATCAACAAAAAAGCAAAAGCAATCTTTTCAAACGGTATGCTTCCAATCATCTGTTGTGGTGAGTCACTTGAAACTTACGAAGCTGGTAAAGCGGCTGAATTCGTAGGTGCTCAAGTATCTGCTGCATTGGCTGGCTTGACAGCTGAACAAGTTGCTTCAACAGTTATCGCTTACGAGCCAATCTGGGCTATCGGTACTGGTAAATCAGCTTCACAAGACGATGCACAAAAAATGTGTAAAGTTGTTCGTGACGTTGTAGCTGCCGACTTCGGTCAAGAAGTTGCGGACAAAGTTCGTGTTCAATACGGTGGTTCTGTTAAACCTGAAAACGTTGCTTCAT
>CAUVGG010000150.1:0-2586 GCA_963551305.1 uncultured Streptococcus sp. | reverse complement strand
TTCCTAGAGACATGGAAACCTACACTCACCGTGCGGGGCGTACAGGTCGCATGGGCAAAGAGGGCTATGTTATCACTCTCGTAACCCATCCTGAAGAACTTAAAAAACTCAAGAAATTCGCAAGTGTAGGTGAAATTGTTCTAAAAAATCAAGAACTCTATATCAAATAAGGTTGGCATTTGCCAACCTTTTTCTTATCCCCAAGTAATTTCTAATTGATAGCTGGCAAAGGGGTGTCCCTCTTGGTTTTGCAGTTGATAGGCGAGTTCAATCTTTTGCCCATCCAGTTTGTAGTGATTCGTTTGAATGATAAACTCTTGCATTCCCATTGGAGTCGGAATATAGGCTAAACTATCACTATCCTTTAGAAAACGCATGATGGTCTTGGGACTCGAAAAACGGGTCATCACCAGTTCTTGACCATGAAACTTGAGAACCACTTTTTCTTTTTCCTCATTATAAAAAAGCAGATAGCTATAATCCCCTTTTTCACGCACTTCAACGTCATAAAGCTGGTCAATCACTTCCAACTGCTCATCAAACTGAATCGTATTGCGCATCCGAATCTTCACATCAGGTCCTCTTTCTTGTCTCTTGTCCTACTATTTTACCAAAAAGAGCAGGATTTTGCTATAATGGTCATATGAACGAAAAAGTATTCCGTGACCCAGTTCACAACTACATCCATGTAAACAACCAGGTCATCTATGACTTGATCAATACAAAGGAATTTCAACGTCTGCGCCGTATTAAACAACTAGGAACTTCTAGTTATACCTTCCACGGCGGGGAACACAGTCGCTTTTCCCACTGTTTGGGGGTCTATGAGATTGCTCGTCGTATCACAGAGATTTTTGAAGAAAAATATCCTGAAGAATGGGATCCTGCTGAGTCTCTCTTGACCATGACCGCTGCGCTCCTTCATGACCTTGGGCATGGTGCCTATTCCCATACTTTTGAGCATCTCTTTGATACAGATCATGAAGCCATTACTCAGGAAATCATCCAAAGTCCTGAGACAGAGATTCACCAAGTCCTACTTCAAGTAGCGCCCGATTTCCCAGAAAAGGTGGCTAGTGTCATCGACCATACCTATCCTAACAAGCAGGTCGTACAACTTATTTCTAGTCAGATTGATGCAGACCGCATGGACTATCTCTTGCGCGACTCCTATTTTACAGGAGCATCTTATGGGGAATTTGACCTGACTCGCATCCTCCGAGTCATTCGTCCAGTCGAAAATGGGATTGCCTTTCAGCGAAATGGCATGCATGCCATCGAAGACTATGTTCTCAGTCGCTACCAGATGTACATGCAGGTTTATTTCCACCCAGCAACTCGGGCCATGGAAGTCCTCCTACAGAATCTTCTCAAACGCGCCAAGGAACTCTATCCTGAAGATAAGGACTTCTTTGCACGGACTTCTCCACATTTGCTACCTTTTTTTGAAAAGAAAGTTAGTCTATCTGACTATCTGGCTCTGGATGATGGCGTGATGAATACCTACTTCCAACTCTGGATGACCAGTCCTGACAAGATTCTCGCTGACTTGTCGCAACGCTTTGTCAACCGCAAAGTCTTTAAATCCATCACCTTTTCACAAGAAGACCAAGACCAACTCGCAACCATGAGAAAACTTGTTGAAGAAATCGGTTTTGATCCAGACTACTATACTGCTATTCATAAGAACTTTGACCTCCCTTATGATATCTATCGTCCCGAATCTGAAAACCCGCGGACACAGATTGAGATTTTACAAAAAAATGGTGAACTGGCAGAACTCTCTAGCCTGTCTCCTATCGTCCAATCCCTTGCTGGCAGCCGCCACGGAGACAATCGTTTCTATTTTCCAAAAGAAATGTTGGACCAAAACAGTATCTTTGCAAGTATCACCCAGCAATTTTTACACTTGATTGAGAACGATCATTTTACCCCAAATAAGAAGGAATAGAGGAAATATATGAGTATTAAACTAATCGCCGTCGATATCGATGGTACCCTGGTTAACAGTAAAAAGGAAATCACTCCGGAAGTCTTTTCTGCCATCCAAGATGCCAAACAAGCTGGTGTCAAAGTCGTGATTGCAACGGGTCGTCCTATCGCAGGTGTTGCCAAATTGCTGGACGACTTGCAGTTGAGAGACGAGGGTGACTATGTGGTAACCTTCAACGGTGCCCTTGTCCAAGAAACTGCTACTGGCCATGAGATTATCAGCGAATCTTTAGCCTATGAGGATTATCTCGATATGGAATTTCTCAGTCGCAAGCTTGGTGTCCACATGCACGCCATTACCAAGGACGGTATCTATACTGCCAATCGCAATATCGGAAAATACACGGTGCACGAATCAACCCTCGTCAACATGCCCATTTTCTACCGTACTCCCGAAGAAATGGCTGACAAGGAAATCGTCAAATGTATGTTCATCGATGAACCAGAGATTCTCGATGCTGCGATTGAAAAGATACCAGCAGAATTTGACGAGCGCTACTCTATTAACAAATCAGCTCCCTTCTACCTCGAACTCCTTAAAAAGAATGTAGACAAGGGTTCAGCCATCACTCACCTAGCTGAAAAACTCGGATT
>CAUVGG010000149.1:0-2594 GCA_963551305.1 uncultured Streptococcus sp. | reverse complement strand
CTAGAGATGCCTTTTCCTTCATTTCCGATGATGAGGGCGATTTTCCCTTTTGTATTCCACTTGTGGCAAGGAGTACCGTTCATATCCGTTCCAAAGGTCCAGAATCCTTCATCCTTGAGTTTTTCTAGGGTTTGACTGAGGTTGGTCACTCGGGCAATCGGTACATGCTCAATAGCACCTGTGGCCGTTTTGGCAACGACAGGAGTCACTCCGACAGCACGGTGCTTGGGAATGATGACACCTGAAACATTGGTCGCATCAGCAGTTCTTAAGATAGAACCTAGATTATGGGGGTCAGTTAGACCATCCAGAATCAATAGAAGTGGATTTTCCTCTTGACGTGTTTTTGCAAGGATGTGATCCAACTCGCTATAGGCAAATTCGGACACTCGTAAAACAAAACCTTGGTGGACAGCACCTTCGGTCATCTCAGACAGGGATTTTTTTGAAGTCCAAGAAATGGATACCTTCTTTTCTGTAGCCAGTTCCTTGATTTTTTCAACATTTTTGCCTCTGAGATCATCTTGGAGGTAGAGTTTGTTTCCTGTATTTGCAAGGAGGGCTTCTGTAACGGCGTGGACGCCATAGACAATATCATTTGTTTTCATGCCTCTATTATAACACAAAACCCCGTCTTGCAACGGGATTTTCTTTATTCGAGGATGAGGAGTCCATCTTTAACAGCAAATGGATCTTTCTCGTTGATACGATCGTAAAACATGATTCCGTTTAGATGATCAATTTCATGTTGGACAACGATAGAGTTGTATCCTTTGAGCTTGATACGGTGTTTTTCTCCATTTTTGTCAAAGTAATCAACAGTGACGCGGGCATGGCGGACAACATAGCCTGGAACTACACGATCGACAGATAGGCACCCTTCTCCTTCACCGAGGGCGGCGTCCTGAACAGAGTGAGAGACGATTTTGGGATTGTACATAACAGCTTGCAGGTCGTAGGCTTCCTGAGGAGTTTCACCTTCTTCCACAATATTTGGCACTAAAACAGCGATAATGCGTTTTGAGATATCTAGTTGGGGAGCAGCAAGTCCAACACCACCGCGGAGCCCCATCTTTTCAGCCATAACAGGATCCTGAGAATTTTTGAGGAATTGCATCATTTTTTCACCAAGGATGATTTCCTGGTCAGACAGTGGGAAAGTGACCTCCTCAGCAACTGCGCGTAGAGTTGGATTCCCCTCACGGATAATATCGTTCATATCAATTAAATGAGCAGCTTTTGTAATACGTTCTATAGCAGACATTTTCTCTCCTTTCATTACCTCTACATGATAACACAAAATAGACGAGAAAGAAAGTCACAGAAGTTCCTAAAAAATAATATAATAAACGGTATTCCCCTTTTATCTGTGATATAATAAAAGAAAAGGCTTGCAGTAAAAGCAAGGGGGGAATAAAGATGGAAAAGCGACAAGATAGACGGTCTCATGGTCCTATTTTTGGATTGTTGAAGAGTGGTATTGGTTTCTTTCGGAATTATAAATCTTGGACAAATGCCCAATTTATTACGGTGTTACTACTTGCAGTTACCTTGTCTATGGGATTGAACTTGTTGGCCCAAGCAGTACAAGGGAAGAAGGAAACAAGTCCGAGTGGTCAAACTCTTGATTCTGCTCAGACGTCTGGTCAATCCAAGGAAAATCAGTCTGATGAAACGACAGCCCGTATCATGGCAAATGGTGACCTCCTCTATCATATCCCTATCTACCGAACGGCTCTAAAAGAAGATGGTAGCTACGATTTCCACGAAAATTTTGAATATGTAAAACCATGGCTCAAGCAAGCGGACTTAGTGCTTGGTGACTTTGAAGGAACGGTGAACAAGGACCACTACTTGGCAGGTTATCCTCTCTTTAATGCACCTGGAGAAGTCATGGATGCGATCAAAGATGCAGGCTATCAAGTTCTAGACTTGGCTCATAATCACATCTTGGATTCTCAGATAGAGGGAGTGGTTTCGACAGCAGAAGCTATTGAAAAGGCAGGGATGACACCCATAGGAGTCTACACACATGAATCCCGTGACCAAGCTCCGCTAGTTATCAAGGAAGTCAATGGTATCAAGGTAGCTCTCCTGGCCTATTCTTACGGTTTTAATGGCATTGAGCAGTATATCTCTCAAGAGGACTATAATCGCTATCTTTCTGACCTGAATGAAGATAAGATGAAGGCGGAAATCGAACGAGCTGAGCAAGAGGCGGATATTACTGTCATCATGCCTCAGATGGGAATTGAGTACCAGCTAGAACCGACGGAAGAACAGAAAACACTGTACCACAAGATGATTGACTGGGGAGCTGATATTATCTTTGGAGGGCACCCTCACGTCGTTGAACCTGCTGAGACAGTTGAAAAAGATGGTGACAAAAAATTGATTATCTATTCCATGGGAAATTTCCTCTCAAATCAACGCATTGAAACCATGCAAGACGAGGAAAATGCCAAGTGGACGGAGCGCGGTGTTCTCATGGATGTGACCATTAAGAAAAAAGATGGCAAGACTAGGATTGAAACTGCCAAAGCGCATCCTACTTGGGTCAATCGAACACCCAAAGGGACTTACTCTCCAGAAGG
>CAUVGG010000148.1:0-2603 GCA_963551305.1 uncultured Streptococcus sp. | reverse complement strand
AAAATGGTGCGCCGTCCAGAGCCAGCTGTAGCAGTGAAAGATGAACAGTTCTTCTTTAAGGTTTCCAAGGCTAGTTTCACTCATCGTCGCAAGACCTTGTGGAACAACTTAACAGGCTACTTTGGCAAGACCGAAGAAGTCAAGGATAAGCTGACCAAGGCTTTGGACCAAGCAGGCTTGTCACCAAGTGTGCGTGGGGAAGCACTAAGCTTGGAAGAATTTGCTAGCCTTTCAGATGCGCTTAAAGGACAAGGACTCTAAGATGCAGGGACAAATCATTAAAGCCTTGGCGGGATTCTATTATGTAGAGAGTGGTGGTCAAGTTTACCAGACACGTGCGCGTGGGAATTTTCGTAAAAAAGGCCACACACCCTATGTTGGGGATTGGGTAGACTTTTCTGCCGAGGAAAACTCAGAAGGCTATATTCTCAAAATCCACGAACGGAAAAATAGCCTGGTCCGTCCGCCTATTGTCAATATTGACCAAGCTGTGGTAATCATGTCGGCTAAGGAGCCGGATTTTAACAGCAATTTGCTGGATCGCTTCTTGGTTCTCTTGGAACACAAGGGCATCCATCCTATCGTCTATATTTCTAAAATGGACTTGCTGGAAGATAGAGGAGAACTGGATTTTTACCAGCAGACTTACGGTGATATTGGCTATGACTTTGTGACCCGTAAGGAAGAACTCCTGCCCTTGTTAACAGGCAAGGTTACAGTCTTTATGGGGCAGACAGGTGTTGGGAAGTCAACCCTTCTCAACAAAATCGCACCGGACCTCAATCTTGAAACAGGAGAAATCTCAGATAGTCTAGGTCGTGGTCGCCACACCACTCGTGCTGTTAGTTTTTACAATCTTAATGGTGGTAAAATCGCAGATACGCCAGGCTTTTCATCACTGGATTATGAAGTGTCAACAGCAGAAGACCTCAATCAGGCCTTTCCAGAGATTGCTAGTGTCAGTCGAGACTGTAAATTCCGTACTTGTACCCATACCCATGAGCCGTCCTGTGCCGTCAAACCAGCTGTAGAAGAGGGCATCATTGCCAGCTTCCGTTTTGACAACTACCTACAATTCCTCAGCGAAATTGAAAATCGCAGAGAAACCTATAAAAAAGTCAGCAAAAAAATTCCAAAATAAGGAGAAACCCATGTCTCAATACAAGATTGCTCCGTCAATTCTGGCAGCAGATTATGCCAACTTTGAACGTGAAATCAAACGTCTAGAAGCAACTGGTGCAGAATATGCCCATATCGATATCATGGATGGTCACTTTGTACCACAAATCAGTTTTGGTGCAGGTGTGGTTGAAGCTCTTCGCCCCCATAGCAAGATGGTCTTTGACTGCCACTTGATGGTAGCAAATCCTGAACATCATTTAGAAGACTTTGTGCGTGCAGGAGCTGATATCATCAGTATCCATGTGGAAGCGACGCCTCATATCCATGGAGCCCTCCAAAAAATTCGTTCGCTTGGTGTTAAACCTTCGGTTGTTATCAATCCCGGGACACCTGTTGAAGCCATTAAGCACGTCCTTCATCTAGTTAATCAAGTCTTGGTCATGACGGTTAACCCTGGCTTTGGTGGTCAAGCTTTTCTGCCTGAAACCATGGACAAGGTTCGTGAGTTGGTTGCCCTTCGTGAGAAAAAAGGATTAAACTTTGAAATTGAAGTCGATGGCGGTATTGATGACCAGACCATTGCTCAGGCCAAAGAAGCTGGTGCGACCGTTTTTGTAGCAGGTTCCTATGTCTTTAAGGGAGATGTCAATGAGCGAGTACAAACTCTCAGAAAACAACTGGACTAGGGCCGCCGTTTTTGCTGGCGGAGACCGCGGTCATTATCGGACGGATTTTGATTGCTTTGTCGGTGTGGATCGCGGTTCGCTCTGGGTCTTGGAAGAATACCTTCCTCTCACTCTAGCAGTTGGGGATTTTGATTCTGTCACTGCAGACGAACGTCAGTTGATTCAAAAACGTGCCCAACATTTTGTTCAAGCCCAGCCAGAAAAGGACGATACGGATCTGGAATTGGCTCTCTTAACCATCTTTGAGCAAAATCCCCAGGCTCAGGTCACTATTTTTGGTGCTTTGGGTGGTCGGATTGACCATATGCTGGCTAATGTCTTTCTGCCTAGCAATCCCAAGTTGGCCCCCTATATGCGCCAGATAGCGATTGAGGACGGGCAAAATGTGATTAGCTATTGTCCAGAAGGGACCAGTCAGCTTCAACCCCGCTCGGACTACGACTATCTTGCTTTTATGCCAGTTCGGGATAGCCAGCTGACCATTATCGGAGCCAAGTACGAATTGACAGAGGAGAATTTTTTCTTTAAAAAAGTGTACGCTTCTAACGAATATATAGATAGGGAAGTTTCAATAACTTGCCCAGATGGCTATGTCGTCGTGCTGCATAGCAAGGACAGGAGGTAGGATGGAGACTGTATTATTACTATTATTAATTGCCAACCTAGCTGGACTCTTTCTGATTTGGCAAAGGCAGGATAAGCAAGACAAGTACCTAGCCAAGAGTTTGGAGGATCAAGCAGACAATCTTTCAGATCAACTGGATTATCGCTTTGAACAAGCCAGACAAGCCAGCC
>CAUVGG010000147.1:0-2608 GCA_963551305.1 uncultured Streptococcus sp. | reverse complement strand
GCTACAGGATCGGTCGTATAGAGATGAGTCAGTGGTGTCCCTAAGGCATAGATACTGAGAGTCAAGGGCAACATGAGAAGCAGAGAAAGCCAAAAGGTTTGCTTGCTCAAATCATCTACTCTTTCCCAGTTATCCTCTCCAACTGCTCGAGCTACCTGCATGACCGTCGCCATAGCGACACCAAAGGCAGGCATATAGTTAAACTGGGTCAAGACTTCTCCGACTGCATTCCCCGCTACTGCCTCCGTCCCAAAAGAAACGACCAAAGCAATGATCACTACATCCCCAGCCCGCATCATAAGCCGCTCTCCAGCTGCTGGCAAAGCCAAGGTCAGTAAGTCTTTATCCAGTCCAAAAGTCGGTTTCGTATAAGGCAGTTTTAATTGTGACCACAAAATCACAAGACCAACCAAACGAGACAAGATAGTCCCCCAAGCAACACCCGCTATCCCCATATCAAGAATAAAAATAGCTAGACTGGAAAAGAGAATATTCAAGGCATTGGATAAAAGACTGACATAGAGGGGGAGACGAGGATTATCCGTTGCACGAATCAAGGCTCCTAAACTGGTCATTAATCCCAAGAGAACAATCAATCCACCCACCAAAGATAGATAGAGTCCTCCACTTTCGGCCACATCCTGTTCAGTCCCCAAAAGTCCTATTATCTCTTGTCCAGCGAAGATAGACAAAGCTCCTAAAAGGAGACTTAATAGTAAAGTAATCTTCAACGCCTCAGTCACATGATAGGCTAGCTTAGACTGATCCTTCTGCCCCAAACTTTTTGAAATAACGCTGGAAATAGCAGCTCCCAAAGCGATGAAAATCGCCTGGTAAATCGTGATAATATTGCCAGCCACTGAAACACCCGAAATAGCGATTAAGCCCAAGTGAGCGACCAAGTAACTGTCCACCATCCCCATGAGCATCTGTAAAAAGTTTTCACCCATAGCTGGCAATGCAATATTAAGAATGTCTTTATTTTTCTTAAACAATCTCTCCTCCTGATGAAAAGAAACTCAGTTGGTTTCCCAACCGAGTTCACTCTCTCTGTCTTAAAGTCCTAGATAAGTTTCTACTGCAGTCTGCATATCTACTGCTGCAACAGTTGTCTTGTGACGAACTGGAGCTGCTTCAAGGCCATCCACTGCCGGTGGCACTGCAACACCTGAGATTTCATGTAATTGAGCCAAAGCTTCAAAGTCAGTCAAGCCTGCTTTCCCTGTTACCGCTTCTACGGCAACCACTGGGAACTTGTATGGACTAGCTGTTGAAGCAATCACTGTCTTAGCCGCATCCCCAGTAGCCGCTTTGTATTTTCTATACACTGCTGAGGCAACAGCTGTGTGTGGGTCTTCGATGTAAGCATCTGTTTGATAAACACGTTTAATTTCTGCCGCAGTTTCTTCCTCAGTCGCATATTCAGCTGCAAAGAGACCCAGAATCTCTGCATCAAAGTCTGTCAATTCATATTGTCCTTGTGTATTCAAGGCATTCATGAGTTCAGTTGTCTTAACCGCATCATTCCCCAAAAGATGGAAAATCAAACGCTCCAAGTTTGAAGATACCAAGATATCCATAGATGGACTAGTTGTTACTTTAAACTCACGTTTCTTATCATAAACACGTGTTTTAAAGAAGTCAGTTAAAACATTATTGTCATTTGAAGCACAGATCAATTTGCCAACTGGCAGACCAATTTGCTTGGCATAAAAGGCAGCCAAGATATTTCCAAAGTTTCCTGTTGGTACTGTAAAATTGACCTTTTCACCAGCCACAATCTCACCAGACTTGACCAACTGAGCGTAGGCATAAACATAATAAACAATCTGTGGTACCAAACGACCAATGTTCATAGAGTTAGCTGATGAAAATTGCAGTTTATTGGTAGCCAACTTTTCACGAAGAGCTACATCGTTAAACATATGTTTGACGTTAGTTTGCGCATCGTCAAAGTTACCATCAATAGCAATAACATGAGTATTGTCGCCAGTCTGAGTAGTCATTTGCAACTCTTGTACCTTGCTGACACCATCCTTTGGATAAAAGACGATAATTTCAGTTCCAGGCACATCCGCAAACCCTGCCATAGCAGCTTTTCCAGTATCACCAGATGTCGCTGTCAAAATGACGATTTTGTTCTCCAAACCATGCTTTTTAGCGGCCGTCGTCATAAAGTATGGCAAGATAGACAAGGCCATGTCTTTAAAGGCGATCGTTGAACCATGGAACAGTTCCAAGTTGTATTGCCCATCCAGTTTCACCAATGGCGCAATAGCTGGAGTATCAAACTTGCTATCGTAGGCATTGTTGATACAGTAGTCCAACTCCTCTGCAGTAAAGTCATCTAAAAATGCTGACAAAACTAACTTAGCAACTTCTTGGTAAGAAGCATCTTTCAATTTTTCAAAGTCCAAATCGACCTTTGGATAAGAAAGCGGTGTAAACAAACCACCATCCGTCGCCAAACCTTGCAAAATAGCTTGGCTGGCAGTTACTGTATTATTGGCATCACGCGTTGATTGATAAACTAATGTCATGAATCTCTATCCTTTATCTATAGTCTCTTCCATTATATCATGATTTTTCAGAAAATTCTCCCTTTATA
>CAUVGG010000146.1:0-2613 GCA_963551305.1 uncultured Streptococcus sp. | reverse complement strand
TCACTCCGGGTACGGAATATCTGCTGGTTGGCAACGAGAAATTGGAATATGGAATTTAGCTGTATTGATTATTATTCTCGCTATCAATATTAAATACGATTGGTTCTATCTACGAATCGCACTTCTTGCTCTCATTATTGGCGGAATTGGAATAGGAACAAATCACTTACTCAATTATATGGAGTATCACTCTCCTGTAAATGCTATCGGTGCTTTTGAAAATTACTTGCTAGCAATAGGTGGATTGATGGATTGTGGGATGGCTCATCGAGCGCCATTCCATAAAGAAGCTAAATGCTAGTAAATAACACCTAGTATATCTTAGATGATTTTTAAAGGTTATTAAATAGTTTAATAATCATTCAAATTCAGAATTCTACCTTTTCAATCATATAGTTAGGAGACACATGAAAAAGTTTTACGCTCTCTTAATGACCTGTTTATTACTTGTTTTTCTATCCGTGCCTCAAATCGTTGATGCGGGTGTTGGACATTCCAGAAGTGGAGGGAGCAGCCGCAGTAGCTCCAGAAGTAGTAGCCGCTCAAGTGGAGGTGGAAGTCGTTCTGGCGGCTCATCCTATCACTACTACCGCTCTGGATACGGATCATCCTCTGACAGTTCTACTAGCTCTCCCGATCTAGGATTTATTTTCATATTAGTCGGAGGAATCATACTAGTTGTTATCGTCAAATCCTTGCAGAGTAAGTCTGGAGATTCGAGTTCAACCTACACTAGTAATGATTATCAGACGCTCCATCGTCGAGTTGAACACAACACACTGGCCATTAGCCGTGTGAAATACGGGGATCCAAACTTTGACGCGGAAGCCTTCACATCTTGGGTTAAGGAAGTCTACCTTAAATTGCAGGTTGCCTGGACTGAGAAAAATTGGAACTCTGTCCGCGCTTTGGAAAGTACCAGTCTCTACTCTCAACATAGTACCCAACTTGAGGACCATATTCGAGCTAAAACAACTAATGTTTTAGAGAAAGTTTGTATCGAAAATGTTCGCATCAAGGAGTTCATTGAAAATCCTGACGGAAACGATACCTTAGTGGTGATTCTGTCATCTACCTTGCGGGACTATGTCATTGACGATGAGACTCGTCGTGTCCTCGAAGGAGATCCTAAAAAAGATCTCTTCACCGTGTATCAATTGAACTTTATCCGTCAACATGGTAGCCAAACGCAAGCAGTCAATCCAGACCAAGTTGTGAGCGACCACTGTCCAAACTGTGGCGCCCCATTAAAAATCTCTGCAGTTAGCGAGTGTGACTACTGTGGTGCCAATCTCTCTCGCAGTCCAAACCAATGGGTACTTGATACCTATGATGTTGTGGATGAAGACGAGCTTTATAATTAGGAGGAATTATGGGATTTATACGTGCAGCCTTATCAGCAGGCTTAAATAGTTTTAATGATAGTAAATTCAAGGAAGCCATTGTCCTTCCAGATAATGTCTCTGGCGACGCCTTGGCCGTCAAGGGTCAATTGCTCACAAAAGACCCAGATGGACGTTCTCGTCACAGCAATCAAAATACAGGCCTCTTGTCAGATGGCAGTGTGGTTATCGTTCCCCAAGGCTATACCGCTATTTTGGTAAACAACGGTACCTTCCTTGGTGAAGTCCTCGAAGCTGGTAGCCACGAATGGCAAGCTGGTGATAACGCCTGGCTCCTTGAAAAAGGTGGTTTAAAAGGCACTTGGGAAAACTTTAAAAACCGTTTCTCTTTTGGTGGACAAGTCATCACCCAACAAGAAATTATCTTTATCCGCATGCAACCCATCGCGGGCAATAAGTTCGGCACACAAAATGCGGTCGAATACTTCAGTGAACGTTACCAACAACTGCTCAACATCCGTTTCTATGGCTTGTTTGATGTAAAAATCGCGGATCCCGTTCTCTTCTACGTAAGCTCTGTTAGTCGGCAAATTACTGACGGACAGCCATTTACTCTCCAAGATGTGGCTCAAGGAACACTCCGTCAAAATATCGCACCAAAAATCGCGATTGCCATCGCCAAATATACCAATGAGAACAAGGTTGATATCTATAGCCTCAATGCCAACCAAGATACCTTTAACGAACTCGCTAAACAAGAGGTCAACAAGGTTTGGACAGGCCTCTACGGAATTGAAGCAACTAATATCTTGCTTGAAGACCTCAGTTACGACCAAGAAAGTCTTGATGTCGTTCGCAAGCTTGATAGTGAACTCGTGGCAATGAAGTACAACACGATTGAAATCGAAGAACGCCGTGCGCGTAACGAAGCCCTTATTGCTGCAGCTGCCAACGAAGGAAATGGCAATGGGATGAACATGTTTATGGGTATGAATCTTGGCCAAACTCTCGGTGGTCAACTAAGCCAACAAGTCCAAAATCAAGCACCGGCTCAAAACACTGGGCAAACTGCCAGCAAGAATTTTTACATCGAAGTCGACGGAAAATACGTTCTCGTTACCAAAGACGAAGATGGAAATATCGTACCAGTCAACTAATTAAGCTCCTTCTGACATTTGAGTAATGTTGTCTTTTATGGTACAATAAAGAGTAAATTATTTATTAAAGAGGTAAAAACATGATTGAAGCAAGTAAATTAAAGGCTGGTATG
>CAUVGG010000145.1:0-2623 GCA_963551305.1 uncultured Streptococcus sp. | reverse complement strand
CGCTTACATTCAGTTTATGCTTATTCTTTAGTAAAGTCAAACAATCTGCTCAAAATGAAGCAATTAAGGTAAATAGAAAGTCAACCGTTCCTTGTCAAAATCAACAGCCAACTCATACTTCCCTTCTTCATTTTGAACAATATAGCCCAAGACGACTAGACTCTCAACGAAGATATCACGTCGTTTCTGCATAAGCTGGTCCTTTTTGAGGAACTTGAGCAAAAACGTCGTCATATACTTGAGAGCATACTCAGGATTGACATCTCCTAAAATGGCATAGAGTTCTTGCTGTTTTTCTGTCAAAGGATATTGATTCTTGACCTTGTAGAAATAGTTGGACAAGGTCATCTTTTCTCTTGCAAAGTCCGTAGGTTCGACTAAAATGGCGGCATTAGTTTGATTGCGTAATTCTGTCTCATAAGTCTTCTCCAGCAAGGCTTGATAGACTGGGCTGTCCTCTCTGATAAAAATCTCTTGGTCAAGGGATAGATTACCTATCGATTCTAGAAAAGGGAGATTAAGGGAATAACGTTTGTTTTCCCTTAGGATCAAGCCTGCCTTGATAAACTCTTCCATGAGCTTATCAACTGCTACATCTGGAAACTGAGCCTTAATTTCTCGGAGGATCACATCATCATGCTGGTCCAGATAGTCCACCAAATCTATAAAAAATGGCTGTCGAGTCAAACGAGATGGGTTAAAAATCTGAATCATGAAGATTCCTTTCTTTACATTCTAAAAGAGGGGATGCTGCTAGTTGACTAGGATTGGTCCCTGGCTGATTCAGAGGCACAGGAAATTTGAGTTTCCTGTAATATTCCCTCCAAAAATCACTAATCTCCTGCTCCCCATCACCAAATTTCATGGGAATAGTTTCAAAAATCGGTAGGATTTCAGCGATATACTGGGAGCAATAAAAGCCATTCCCATCCGGATAAAAAGAGGCATTATAGGGGGCACCCAAATGTTTGCTAGCTCTCTCCTTTACCAAGTCAGCTTCCAGCTCTGGATAGACATAAAGATCGTAGAGATGAGTTGGTTCAAAAAATTCAGCCGGTTCTTGACAAATGACACCAGCTTGTCCACTAGCATGGTAAATGAAACCGTCCAAAAAGATGGCTACATGACTATAGTTCCCAGTAGAATCCTGGATAGCCTGACCCATATCTGAAAGGTCCTTCACAAAAATCAAATCGCCATTTTCTAACATCTTTCTCTCCTAGAAAAAAAGGAGCCGAAACTCCCTTCAATATATGAAAACGAACGTTTTCTATTTTGAAATAACACCCAAAATCTTAAGCATTAAAGCTCTCAGTCAACTGAGGCACCACTTGTTTCTTACGTGAAACAGCACCTGGAAGGAAAGAGTGGTTATTTTCAAGTTTAAAGTTGAAGGCAACTTCGACCTTGTCCATGTTTGATCCAAGAGCCAAAATTTCTGAGTTTGAGTTGACGATGTCTGTAATCATCAAGACAAAGTCAGAGTAGCCGTTTGCTGCATTAGCCGCTTGCATTGCTGCTTCGATTTCAGCTTGGCGTTCCAAGACTTCAGCAATATCAACTGTGTTAACCTGAGCAACACGAACCTTATTTCCGTTGAGTTCAAAAGTCTTAGCATCGATGTCAATCAATTCTTCAGCAGATTTACTAGCCAAGTTTGTACCAGCTTTCAGCATAGCAAGACCGTACTCTTCCAAGTTCACACCTGCTAATTCTGCCAATTCAGGAGCAATGACTTTATCAGATGGGTGAGTTGTTGGTGATTTCAAAAGAAGGGTATCTGAAATCAAACCTGAAAGCATCAAACCTGCGATTTCTTTAGGAACTGCTACACCATGTTCTTTGAACATGCGGTAAACGATAGATGAAGCTGATCCCACTGGTTCCAAACGCATGTAAAGCGGACTTGCAGTTTCAAAGTTAGCCACACGGTGGTGGTCCACAACACCGTAAACTTCTACTTCAGCGATATCTGATACAGATTGTTGGAATTCATTGTGGTCGGTCAAGATGACTTGTTCTGCACCTTCTGCTTTAGCAGATGTGATGACGCGTGGTGCTTCTACACCAAAATAGTTCAAAACAAAAGCTGTTTCTTCATTTGGAGTACCGAGAGCTACTGCTTCCGTGTCCAATCCATACGCCTCTTTTGCAAGATAAGCAAAGGCTACAGATGACCCGATGGCATCTGAGTCTGGATTTTGGTGACCAAATACTAGAATCTTAGACATGATAATACCTCTTTAAATTTATTCATCTTATTTTAGCACTTTTTTCCTCTTTTGACAAAAGTAAGAGGAGTCAAAGGACTCCTCATTAGACATCAATATCGTTAACTAGATTTTTTTCTTGATTTTCGGATAGAAATCGTTCTTTCTGTGGACGTTTCTTTCGTTTGAGAAGAGCCTCTGCTGACATGGCTTCTTCCTTGCTAGCAAAACCCTCTACATAGATGAGTTTGACTGGCAAGCGAGCCCGGGTATACTTGGCTCCCTTACCACTATTATGAACGGCAAGGCGCCTCTTCACATCCGTTGTATAGCCCGTATAGTAAGACCCGTCGCGACACTCCACCACATACATATAAGCCTTATGATCCATAGTAAATCTCTTGAATTTCTGG
>CAUVGG010000144.1:0-2623 GCA_963551305.1 uncultured Streptococcus sp. | reverse complement strand
ATGGCACTCAAGGAAGTTTATGAGTATTTTCGTCACTATGATAAGGAAACTTATCAGGTTGTCGCCTGCATGGGCAATGAACCATCGGAAGAAGATGTTCAGGATTTTGAAAATCAATACGGCATTCGTCTGCCAGAAGATTTCAGGGAATTCACCATGTCTTCTCTGGGAGGTCTCTTTATGGAAGTCAGAGAAGAGCTATGGCCAAGAGCCAAGGCTTACGATGTAGCACCATTTTGGACCTTCTGTCGAGGTATTAAGGTCTTGGGAATTGCAAATGGCATCCCAGACTTCTTAGACATTCGTCTTAAAACCAAGGAATTACACGCTCTGGGCTTTGTGGATTATATTCCATTTCTGTCTATCATCGGGGATGGAGATGTGATTTTTTGCTTTGATAAGGACAATCATATAGTGGCTCTAGATTGGTATAATAGTGGCGAAACTGAAGAGCTTGAATGTGATTTTTCAGGACTTTTACTCCATCAAATTGCCGAGCTAGAAGAACGTAAAAATGAGATGGTCAAGCTTTTGGAAAAGGGGAAATCTAGTCAATAATCTATAAGGAAATATCAGTTTGATAGTCCGTAAAAGAGGTTGGGACAAAAGATCCCGACCTCACTTTTTATTAGCAATCAAACTTTGACGCGGTAGCTGATTGAACTTTTTGTTCGTCTTTTAGACTCCAAAAAGCTCATAATCATCCTCGCGGGGCTGGGACTACGAAATCGAGACTTTGTCTATCGATTTCTGTCCCACCGCCTTTTTAGTAAAACCATTCACTAAATGTACATTCAGATTTTTAAACTTTTCTACTAATTATAGAAAAAACAATCAAAAATATGATTTTTTGTGTTTAGGGTATTGAAATTCCCTATATTATTTTATAAAATAATGGCAAAAGGCTATGAAAAAGTAATACGCTTACAATGAAATGGAAGCGGTTACTAAAGGAGGATTTTATGGAAAAAGGCCATTGGAATCGTAAAAGAGTCTACAGCATTCGCAAGTTTGCCGTAGGCGCTTGCTCTGTCATGATTGGAACCTGTGCGGTTCTATTTGGAGGAAGTGTCATTGGAGAATCACCAGTTTTCGCGGATGAAACTCCTATCGCCCGCACTGTGGAACAAGCAAAAGAGGAAAGTCCGGCAGTGGAGGAAAAAGAAAATCAAGCTGTAGCAGAGCACAAGGATGCTGCAAGTGTCGACCAAAGTCAAGCTGCTCCAATTGAAGCAAGCAAGCCAGAGAAGAAAGAAGATGAACCTGTAGTTCCAAAAGAGGAGAAAGCGTCACTAAAACCTGAAGAAACAGCTCCAAAGGTAGAATCTCAAGCTTCAAGTCAAGAAAAGCCTGTCAAGGAAGATTTGAAAGCTGCGACAAATGAAGAAGTGAATCAAATGATTGAAGATAGAAAAGTGAATTTTAATCAAAATTGGCACTTTAAACTCAATGCGAATCCTAAAGAAGCTGTGAAATCAGATGCAGACGTATCAACATGGCAAAAATTGGATCTCCCACACGACTGGAGTATCTTTAATGATTTTGACCATCAATCACCTGCCCAAAACGAAGGTGGACAGCTCAATGGTGGTGAAGCTTGGTATCGCAAGACCTTTAAACTTGATGAAAAAGATCTCAAGAAAAATGTTCGAGTGACCTTTGATGGTGTCTACATGGACTCTCAAGTCTATGTCAATGGCCAGTTAGTGGGACATTATCCAAATGGTTATAACCAGTTCTCATACGATATTACCAAATACCTTCACAAAGATGGTCGTGAGAATGTGATTGCTGTCCATGCTGTCAACAAACAACCAAGTAGCCGTTGGTATTCTGGTAGTGGTATCTACCGTGATGTAACCTTGCAAGTGACAGATAAGGTTCATGTTGAGAAGAATGGGACAACTATCTTAACACCAAAACTTGAAGAACAGCAACATGGCAAGGTTGAAACTCATGTAGCCAGCAAAATCGTCAATACAGATGATAAAGACCATGAACTGGTGGCAGAGTATCAAATCGTTGAACGTGGTGGTCAGGCTGTAACGGGTTTGGTTCGTACAGCGAGTCGTACCTTAAAAGCACATGAATCAACAAGCCTTGATGCAATTTTAGAAGTTGAAAGACCAAAACTCTGGACAGTTTTAAATGACAAACCAGCCTTGTACGAATTGATTACGCGTGTTTACCGTGACGGTCAATTAGTCGATGCTAAGAAAGATTTGTTTGGTTACCGTTACTATCATTGGACTCCAAATGAAGGCTTCTCTTTGAATGGTGAACGCATTAAATTCCATGGCGTTTCCTTGCACCATGATCACGGAGCGCTTGGAGCAGAAGAAAATTATAAAGCAGAATACCGTCGTCTCAAACAAATGAAGGAGATGGGGGTTAACGCCATCCGTACAACTCATAACCCTGCAAGTCCACAGACCTTGCAAATCGCAGCAGAACTTGGTTTGCTGGTTCAGGAAGAGGCCTTTGATACTTGGTATGGTGGCAAGAAACCTTATGATTACGGACGTTTCTTTGAAAAAGATGCCACTCACCCAGAAGCTAGAAAAGGTGAAAAATGGTCTGACTACGATCTTCGTACCATGGTCGAAAGAGATAAAAATAACCC
>CAUVGG010000143.1:0-2632 GCA_963551305.1 uncultured Streptococcus sp. | reverse complement strand
ATTCTTGAGATTCGACAGTTTTATCAACTGGGGCTTCTACCCTAGCATCTTGTTTGCTAATATCCTCTTTAGAAGTTTCAACTTCCTGTCTCTCTCCAGCTACTGGTGCTATCCCATTAGTGGTAGTTAGGTCAGTCGAAGAGCTTGAGTGTTTATCATCTTTTATCTCTGTCTTGATTGCCTCAGTTTGGGCTTGATTTTCACCTGTACTCTGCTCATTGGCATTAACTTGACTTGCTCCAAAAACCAAAGCAGTTCCCAATAAAACTGAAGCAAGACCAAATTTGTATTTCCGTAATGAAAAACGTTGTCGTCTATCCATAAATAATCTCCTTTTTCTTTAAAGTATACCTATTATAACGCAAATAATCATAAATTTTCACAAAAATCTGAATTGTCACAAAAATGTAATATTTGTGTATATAATTTTCTGAGTTGGTTTTATCATTCGTGTTATTTGCTTTATCAAATCAATAAACTTCAGAATCGTTCATTTATTTCAGTTTATAAAACTATTTTACTATACAAATAATTTAGTTTTTTTATACAAAAAAGACTAGGATTAAAAATTCCTAGTCTTCATCATTTCGATATAAATAGATTTCACAAACTAAAAATCCGTCTCATCCACACGTGGTGCGCCAGAAGTCACCGAGATACTCTTTAAGATTTCTCGTTCTTCTTTGCTGAGTTCAATCCCAAAACAGTCAAGATTGCTCTGGATGCGAGAAGCCGTTACGGACTTAGGTAGAGGCAAGAAGCCTTCTGATAAACTCCAAGCCAAGGCGATTTGAGCCACTGATTTTCCATGCTTTGCAGCAATTTCTTGGACTTCTTTCTTGTCAAACAACTCTCCTTGCCCAAAAGGTCCCCAGGCCTCTAGGAGAATGTCTTTCTCTCTACAGTAGTCAACTACTTCCTCTTGATAAACTCCTGGTGCCAAGCGTACCTGATTGACCGCTGGAATGATTCTTACTGTTTCCAACAAAGCATCCAAATGCTTGGGAAGGAAATTACTAACTCCGATAGCACGAATTTTACCTTCTTGGTACAGGTCCTCCATCGCTCTCCAGACATCGGCATTGCGAGTTTTCCATGCGTCATTTTCTCTTAGTGGTTTTGGATTTGGCCAATGGATCAGGTACAAATCTAGATAATCCAATCCCAGCTTTTCCATTGATTCTTCAAAAGCTTGGCGAGCTTCTTTATAGCTGTGATTGGTGTTCCAGAGTTTGGTTGTTACAAAGATTTCTTGGCGTGGAATACCGCTATCCCGAATAGCGCGACCAACACTCTCCTCATTTTTGTAGATAGCTGCAGTATCGATATGACGGTAACCAGCCTTCAAGGCGTCTAAAACAGCTTGGTAGGCCACCTCTCCATTTTCAGCTTTCCAGGTCCCAAATCCTAAAACTGGGATTGAAACTCCGTTATTAAGGGTATAAGCTTTCATTGTTTTTCCTTTCTATGTGAAGAAAATCTAAAGAAACAAAGCCAGAGTTACAGAGGCATGTCTCTTTAGATTTTGAAGGTTATTGATCGCGGTCATAATACATTTCGTGAGCTTTCAATCGAGAATTGAGCAATTCAGGAATAGTTACAAATGTATACCCTTCTCCCTTTAAATACTCAATGACACTTGGTAGGGAATTAACAGAAGGACCATGAATATCATGCATAAGAACGATAGATCCATTACGGACCTGACGTTGTATCTCTGTCAAAATGGCTGTTTCATTCTTACTCTTCCAGTCCAAGCTATCCACATCCCACAGGATAAAGCTCAAGTCCAGACTGTTACGGATATCATCTGTAATGGCACCATAAGGCGGACGCATGAGCTTAGAACTTGATCCTAAAACTTTAGTTAACAGATCTTCTGTATCAGTGATTTGTTTTTTAGCATCTTCGAGGGATAATTTAGAAAGGACAGGATGATCCCAGCTATGATTTCCTACAACATGGCCTTCCGATTTCATTCGTTTCAGAAGATCCTCATTTCCTGCTATGTTTTTGCCAAGTACAAAGAAGGTTGCCTTTACACCGTACTTAGCCAGGGTATCCAAAGCTTGTGGAGTTGTAGTCGGATTTGGACCATCATCAAAGGTCAAGGCTACAACCTTTTTATTTTTCTTGGCAAAGTAAGCTTGATAAAGCTCAGCATCCTTTTCTAACAGATAAGAGGACTCAATGACATCAAAGAAACTGGATATTGGTAAAGCAATTTCCTCAACAGCCTCTCCAGAATTAGCAGGATAAAGGATGATTTGACTATCTTTATAATCAAAACTCCAGGATGATAATTCTTGGTCTGTGAAGCTCTTTATAACTTGATCAATTTTTGTCTGTTCAAGTTTCTTATCTTCTAGAGTTGATTTGATTTGACTCAGGAGGAGTTCCTTAGCCTTGCTTGCATCCTTGAAAAGTTTACTGAGATCAAAAGTTTTCCCATCTTCAGTCAAGAAAATTTTTCCTAAAGACGTCTTTTCTTTTTCTTCAACCTTTGCTGCAGACAAATCGTAGACTTGCTTACTGATATTACGAGCAACAACTCCCTTTAGAACAGGATCCAGCTGATCAGTATAATAAAAGACCAGATCCTCTTTATCTTCTAGATTTTCTTTGATATCTT
>CAUVGG010000142.1:0-2642 GCA_963551305.1 uncultured Streptococcus sp. | reverse complement strand
TGATTTACCGCTACATGAAACCAATCCTAGAAGCTGGTTATGTTTATATTGCCCAACCACCGATTTATGGGGTCAAAGTTGGAAGTGAGATCAAAGAATACATCCAGCCAGGTACAGATCAAGAAATTAAACTCCAAGAAGCCTTAGCACGTCATAGTGAAGGGCGCTCAAAGCCCACCATCCAACGTTATAAAGGTCTGGGAGAAATGGATGATCACCAATTGTGGGAAACAACCATGGATCCAGAACATCGCTTGATGGCACGTGTTTCAGTAGATGATGCTGCTGAAGCAGATAGAATCTTTGATATGTTAATGGGCGATCGGGTAGAGCCTCGTCGCGAATTTATCGAAGAAAACGCTGTTTACAGTACACTTGACGTTTAAAAAATGTGGGAAATAGTTCCCTTGGTTTAAAAAATATGATATAATCATTACGATTGTTTCTAGTATAAAAGGAGTTTGATATGTCTAATGGACAACTAATTTATCTAATGGTTGCGATTGCGATCATTTTGATTTTAGCTTATGTAACAGCCATTTTTCTACGTAAGCGTAATGTAAGCAGATTAACGGCGCTTGAAGAAAGAAAAGAAGAACTCTACAATCTTCCTGTAAATGATGAGGTTGAAGCCGTTAAAAATATGCACTTGATTGGTCAAAGTCAGGTAACCTTTCGTGAATGGAATCAAAAATGGGTTGATTTATCTCTGAACTCATTTGCAGACATCGAAAATCACCTCTTTGAAGCTGAAAACTACAATAATTCTTTCCGTTTCTTTAAAGCAGCTCACAAGATTGATCAAATTGAAAGCCAGATTAGTTTGATTGAGGAGGATATTGCAGCTATTCGCAATGCCCTTTCTGAACTCGAAAAGCAAGAGTCTAAGAACAGTGGTCGCGTCCTACATGCTTTGGACTTGTTTGAAACCCTTCAACATACGGTTGCAGAGGACTCAGAGAAATATGGGAAAGCTCTTCCTGAGATTGAGAAACAATTGGAAAATATCCAATCGGAATTCTCTCAATTCGTTACCCTTAACTCATCAGGTGACCCAGTTGAAGCTGCAGCAATCTTAGATGATACTGAAAATCATATTCTTGCTCTAACGCATATTGTTGATCGTATTCCAGCTCTTGTTGAAACCTTGACAAAGGAATTACCAGACCAATTAGCAGATTTGGAAGAGGGCTATCGTAAGCTGTTGGATGCCAAATACCACTTTATTGAAACAGATATTGAGTCACGTTTCCAACTCTTGCATGAATCTTTGAAGAATAATCAAGAAAACATTCGTCAGTTGGAGTTGGACAATGCAGAGTATGAAAATAATCGCATTCAAGAAGAAATCAATGCACTTTATGATATTTTCACTCATGAAATTGAGGCTCAAAAAGTCGTTGAGAATCTCCTCTCAACACTTCCAACCTATCTCAACCACTTGAAGGAAAATAACCAGGTGCTTGTTCAGGATCTTGAACGCCTAAATAAAACTTATCTTCTTCCAGAAAGTGATGGGAATCATGTCCGCCGTCTTCAAAAAGAATTAGCTGCACTTGATACCGCTATTTTAGAAGTAACAGAGGACCAAAGAGAATCTGCTCAAGCCTATTCTGTTCTTGAAGAACAGTTGGAAATGCTTCAAAGCAATCTCAAAGATATTGAAGATGAGCAAATTTCTGTGAGCGAACGACTTGCGCAAATTGAAAAAGATGACCTCAATGCTCGCCAAAAAGCAAATGTCTATGTGAATCGTTTGCACACCATCAAACGGTACATGGAGAAGCGAAACTTACCAGGAATCCCTCAAAGTTTCTTGAAACTCTTCTTTACTGCAAGTCATAACACTGAAGATTTGATGGCGGAGCTAGAACAACCGCAGGTTAATATTGAATCTGTTAAGCGAATTCTTGAAATTGCAACGAATGATATGGCAGTACTTGAGACAGAAACATATGACATTGTTCAGTATGCAACTTTGACAGAGCAACTTCTCCAATACTCAAATCGCTACCGTTCATTTGATGAACGTATCCAAGAGGCTTTCAACGAAGCACTTGAAATTTTTGAGAAAGAGTTTGACTATCGGGCATCATTTGAGAAGATTTCTCAAGCCTTGGAAGTTGCAGAACCAGGAGTTACAAATCGTTTTGTGACTTCATATGAAAAAACACGTGAAGCGATTCGCTTTTAAAATAGAAGCTTAGATAACTCTAAGCTTTTTCTTTATTTTTTGAAATGGAGCTAGATTACCTGTTTATCATTGAAATAATAGCTTTGATTTGATATGATGGAAATATGAAGAAAAATATGAACCGTGTTTCTCACGATAAAAAGAGAAGTATATTGCTTTCCTTTGTTGGAATCTTAGGAATCGCTATGATTCTTTTGGGAAGTGCCATTGGCTACAAGGTTCTACAAAAGCAATCTTATGAACAAAAAATTGAAGCATTAAAAAGCGAAAAGGACCAGCAATTCAACTCAGGAAGTCAGAGGGACCATTTCCGAAAAGGGCAAGCTGAGGTGATTGCCTACTACCCTCTACAAGGAGAGGAAGTAATCGCATCTGTTAGAGAAAAAATCAACCAAGATATCAAAGAAAATCTAGAAGATAAAGAGGATCTGGTCTTTTATTATACTGA
>CAUVGG010000141.1:0-2642 GCA_963551305.1 uncultured Streptococcus sp. | reverse complement strand
TGCTTGACTGGGGTTTCTTGGATCACTTTTTTACGGCCGACAGCGCGGTCTGGCTGGGTCACAACAGCTAGAATCTCGTAACGGTCGTCCGATAACAAACCCTTCAAAACTGTCGCTGAAAAATCAGGTGTTCCCATAAAGATTAGTTTTGTCATTTCTTCTCCTTCTTATAAAAATTGCTGCGGTTCGTGGTCAATGCTGAGACGAAGCTCGCTATTTTCACGTTCTTGAGTCAAGGCCAAGACCTGATTGAGGGTTGGACCCAGCTCATCTTCTAAACGGTATTTAATCAAAATCTGGTAATGATAAAGGTTGTGGGTACGGGCGATTGGTTTTGGCGTTGGTCCAAGGATTTTACTAGTTTCCGATAAACCTGAGCGCAAAATTCCCATAACTTCATAGGCACGTTTGACAACCTCTTCTTCTTTCTTGTGAGAGAGGGTAATCCCAATGGTGAAATAATAAGGTGGGTAGCCGAGTTGGCGTCTGATGCCCATTTCATAAACGTAAAAACCTTCATAATCCTGTTCCTTGGCAAATCGAATGGCATAATGCTCAGGATTGTAAGACTGGATCAAAACCTGCCCAGCTTTTTCCGCACGTCCTGCACGACCAGCCACCTGGGTTAAGAGTTGGAAGGTTCTCTCAGAAGAACGGAAATCAGGCAGATTCAAGGCCGTATCTGCATTAAGAACTCCGACCAGAGTCACATTTGGAAAATCCAAGCCCTTGGCAATCATCTGAGTTCCCAACAAGATATCTGCTTCCCCTCGGCCAAACTGGTCAAGAAGAGCTTGGTGACTGCCTTTCTTACGGGTCGTATCCACATCCATCCGCAGAATGCGTGCCTGAGGAAAGAGCTCTGCTAGCTCATCATAGGCTTTCTGAGTCCCCGTCCCGTAGTAACGAATACTGCGACTCTGACAGTTGGGACAGACATGAGGAATTCCCTTAGAAAAGCCACAGTAATGGCAGTTCATAGTCTTGGTATCCATATGCAGGGTGAGAGAAATGTCACAGTTGGGACAAGTATCCACCGTCCCACAATCCCTACACATAACAAAGCTAGAATAACCCCGACGATTGAGCATGAGGACTACCTGCTCTTTTTTATCTAGGCGATCTTGAATGGCCTCTAGCAAAGGGGGCGTAAAGTTTGATGTCTCATTCTGCCCGATATAGTCCCGAAAGTCAATCACTTGAACCTCAGGAATAGTGGCTAAAGGATTGGCCCGTTGGGTTAGACGTAAGTGGTGATAGACACCTTTTCCAGCTCGCGCACGGCTCTCTAAGCTCGGTGTTGCCGAACCAAGGACCAGAGCCGCTTGATTGTACTGGGCCCGTAAAATGGCGACCTCTCTAGCATGGTAACGTGGATTGCTGTCTTGCTTGTAGCTGGCTTCATGCTCTTCATCGATAATGATAACACCTAGATTTTTTATAGGTGCAAAGATGGCCGATCTGGCTCCAACCACAACTTGAGCATCTCCACGCTCGACCTTGCGCCATTCATCGTACTTTTCACCATTAGACAGGCCTGAGTGAAGAATAGCTACTTTCTCGCCGAAACGAGCAATGAAACGCTCCGTCATTTGTGGCGTCAGGGAAATCTCAGGCACCAGCAAAATGGCTGTCTTGCCCTTGTCCAAGGCTCCTTGGATGATCTGTAAGTAAACCTCTGTTTTCCCACTTCCTGTAATCCCTTGAAGGAGGAAAGGAGGTTGCTGACTGCCAATAGCACTGATAACCGCATCACGCGCCTGTCTTTGCTCTGGGTTCAGCTCCAAAGGTTGACTGGCTTCAATGCCTTCGAAATAAGCAGCTGAACGTTGCACTTCCTTTTGAACAAGGGTTAGAGCTCCTTGATCCACAAAGAAGTTGACTTGCTCCCGCGAATAAGACTCTAATAAGCTAGCCAGAGGAGCACTTTCCGGATGAGACAGTAAATAGTCTCTCAGCTCTGCCTTTTTCTTAGCACGCGTAGAAATCTCAATCTGCTCTAGTCGAGTAGCATCAACCTCATACCAAGACTGGGTCTTGACCTTCTTCTGATCAACAGCCTGGTACTCTAAGCGGAGCAGACCTTTTCTAGTCAAGCGCATCATTTCTGCCTGCTTGGCTAAATCTAGAGAAGAAAAGGCTAGCGAATCTTCTGAACCAAACAAGCGCTCTTTGTCTGCCTGGCTTAGGCCTTCTAAAGGATAGAGAATCTTATCATAACTGGAGTTTAAAAATCCCGGAAGCATGGCTTTTAGGATGGAGATTTTGTAAGAAAAGACAGACTTTCGAAGCTCCTCAGCCAGCCAGAGTTGCTCCTGAGTCAAGACTGGAGAAAAGTCTAGGACTTCTGCAATCTCTTTCAAGTCCTGATCTGCCACTTCTTCATCCGACTGGGACTCCAAGGCCAACACAATCCCTTGGATTAAACGATTGCCCTTGCCGAAGGGGACATGGACCCGCATACCGACTTCCAGCATCTCTACAAATTCCTCAGGGACCTTGTAGCTATAGGGCTGGTCCGTCTGCATCAGGGGAACATCCACGATAATCTTTGAGATAGCCATCTTCTCACCTCCTTCTTGACAGCAAATTCTTGCAATAGAAAAAATAAGATTGAGTCCCCCCAACCTTAAATTTTTTCA
>CAUVGG010000140.1:0-2649 GCA_963551305.1 uncultured Streptococcus sp. | reverse complement strand
TTCAGGAAGGCGTCTGGAGTCCGTCAGAGAGCACCTTCCCAGAGGTAACCTCTCCTGTAATTGCAGGGTACACAGCGGATCATCCGACAGTTGATGCAGTTGCGAACATCAGTGCCACCAGCAACGATGTGGCACGTAAGGTCACCTACAAGGCCAATGCGCAGCAACTGACTTATACGGTCATTGATGAGACAACAGGTCAGACATTAGAAGATAAAGTTTTGTTGGAAAAAGGTGTCTCCAACGGGGCTGTGTCAGGGCAAGCGCAAACAACTTACGATGCTGTTGTAGCAGGCTATCAGGCCCAGGGCTATGAGTTGGTATCGCAAGAATCTCTTCCGACTCAGTTTGATACCGACGATGCGACGGATCAGAATGTCACGGTGCGTCTGCGCCATAAGACGGTTCCGGTTGAAGAAACGAAAACGGTGATTGAGACCATCCAGTATGTCTATGAGGACGCGAGCCAGGCAGCAGAGTCTAAGGTTCAGACGCTGGAGTTCAAGCGGACCAATACCAAGGATTTGGTGGCTGGCCGGATCATTCAGGAAGGCGTCTGGAGTCCGTCAGAGAGCACCTTCCCAGAGGTAACCTCTCCAACTGTTGATGGTTATACACCAGATAAGGCAACTGTAGCAGCCGTTGAACAGATTACGGGAGATAGCGCAGATATTGAAGAAACGGTTACCTATAAAGCAGATAAGCAAAAAGTAACCTATACCATCATTGACGACACTGCTCAAAAAACGCTGAAAGATAAGGAAGTACTTACCAGCGGAGGCTCTGATACTCCTCTTTCAGCTAGTGCCCGAGAAAAATATGATTTAATGGTGAATGCTTATCTAGCTCAAGGTTATGAATTAGTTTCGAAAGACCAGCTTCCAGCTAAATTCGACCTTGATAGTAGCTATGATCAAAATATTGTTGTTCATGTGAAACACGGCACAACGGATAGCCAAGAAAGCAAGGCTGTGAACCTGACAGTTCGTTACCATGGTGCCGGTGATCAAACCCCAGCTGACCAAGTTCAGACAGCAACTTGGACACGTACAGTAACGACAGACAAGGTAACTGGATCTGTTGTGAGCATGACGGCTTGGACAAGCGACAAGGCTAACTATAACGCTGTGCCATCGCCAGTGATTCCAGGTTATAGCGTAGATGTCGAGACAGTTCCGTCTGAAGCAGTTACCCAAGAAAACATTGTTAAGGATGTACATTATACTGCGGCACCAGTAACTCCAGAAGTTCCTAATACTCCGGATACTCCAGTTAAACCAGAGCCTTCAACGAAACCGTTCACTTCTGAACGCCCTGCACCTACTCTTCCACAAACAGGTGAATCTCAAGTTGGTTCCAACCTTGCAACGCTGACAGGTCTAGGCTTACTTCTATCAATTCTTGGTTTGGTAGGACGTCATAAAAAAGAGGACTAATAAACTTTTTATAAGGTATAAACAGTCCAGTCATTCATTGAAGAAATACTGTAAATAGTTTAAAGATGGATGATTTAGTGGGAAAAGGCCTGTAGCCAATCTTAGTTGGCTGACTTGTATACTATCCAAAAAGTTAGACAAATAATTATTGAAAGGATTTAGTTCTGTATTGCACCGGACTAAGTCCTTTTCCACCATTTGTCAAGCATATCAAGGTATTCGATAAAAAATAGTTTGAGTTTCATAGTCCAACTAAGGAAATTGTCTTTTTTAAACTAAAGTTTAGTGTAAAAAGTGTACACAAAACCAACACCTTATCTAGTGATTTTTTATAAGGTGTTACAATAATATAGCATAAACAATTTTACCGATTCTCATAGAAGTCTGTGATATAACAAGGGTTGGTGTGGTTAGGTGAAGCTATATTATGAATGCACTTAAAGAGAATCTTTCTGGCATAGGGATTCCCACGTTTGGTGATGTGTTCCTTGGCTAGAAAGTCCCCAGATTCATAGTGTCTGAGGTCAATGCCAATAAAAGCATTGATTTGATTGGCAGAGTGGAATCGACGAATGTCACCAAGTTCGCCAATAATACTTGTCGCTGTGATTTCAGCTATTCCAGGAATAGAGAGAAGAATCTCGTATTCTGGCAAAGGTTGAGCCAATGTTACCATCTCCTCTAAAACACCTTGTCTGCGTTCAGAAAGCCTAAGTAACTTATTTGGCTCTTTGTCAACTGTAGTGGGTTGAAGTCAGCTAAGATTGAGAAAGGACACATTTTGTCCTTTCTTTTTTGATGTTCAGAGCGATAAAAATCCGTTTTTTGAAGTTTTCAAAGTTCCGAAATCCAAAGGCATTGCGCTTGATGAGTTTGATGAGATTATTAGTGGCTTCCAATTTGGCGTTTGAATAGGGTAGTTGAAGGGCATTGACGATTTTCTCTTTGTCCTTGAGGAAGGTTTTAAAGACAGTATGAAAGAGAGGATGAACCTGCTTTAGATTGTCCGCAATGAGTCCGAAAAATTTCTCCGGCTCCTTATTCTGAAAGTGAAAAAGCAAGAGTTGATAGAGATTATAGTGGTGTTTCAAGTCTTCTGAATAGCTCAAAAACTTGTCTAGAATCTCTTTATTGGTTAAGTGCATACGAAAAGTAGGACGAATTTCTATTTCTCATACCATTCACGAAAAACCCGAAGAAGCAAACAAGCGAG
>CAUVGG010000139.1:0-2655 GCA_963551305.1 uncultured Streptococcus sp. | reverse complement strand
GTATGAACTTCACCATCAGATCCTGGGATAACTGGAACCCCAGCCTTGATCATTTGCTCACGTGCATTGATCTTATCTCCCATGGTATCCATTACAGCGCCAGAAGGACCGATAAACTTAATCCCTACTTCATCACACATCGTGGCAAACTTGGAGTTTTCGCTAAGAAAACCAAAACCTGGGTGGATGGCTTCTGCTTCTGTCAAGACTGCAGCAGACAAAATTGCATTGATATTGAGATAAGACTCTGTCGCCTTACCAGGTCCGATACAGATAGCTTCATCCGCTAGGAGTGTGTGAAGAGCTTCCTTATCAGCAGTTGAATAAACTGCTACGGTCGCAATGCCCAATTCACGCGCAGCTCGAATAATGCGAACCGCAATCTCACCACGGTTGGCAATCAAAATTTTACGAAACATGGAGAACCTCCTTAGTTTCCAATTGCAAAGGTAAGAGTACCACTCGCTGCAAGCTTACCATCTACTTCAGCCTTTGCTTCAACCACAGCAATCGTACCACGACGTTTAACAAAAGTAGCCGTCATGACTAATTGATCACCTGGTACAACTTGCTTCTTGAACTTAACCTTGTCCATGCCAGCATAGAAGACCAGTTTCCCTTTATTTTCAGGTTTGGACAATTCCAAGACACCAGCAGTCTGAGCCAAGGCTTCCATGATAAGAACACCTGGCATAACTGGGTATTGAGGAAAATGACCATTGAAGAAAGGTTCGTTGATGGTCACATTTTTAATGGCAACAATGGTATCCTCGCTCACTTCCAAGACACGATCCACTAGGAGCATAGGGTAACGATGGGGTAGAGCTTCTTTGATTCCTTGAATATCGATCATTTGATACGTACCAATCCTTTACCGAACTCAACCATTTCTTCATTTGAAACGAGAATTTCTGTCACCACACCATCCTTAGGTGCAGGAATCTCATTCATGACTTTCATGGCTTCGATGATCACCAAAGTCTGACCTTTTTTAACACTGTCTCCGACTGTGACAAAGGCAGGTTTATCTGGTCCAGCGGCCAAGTAAGCCACCCCTACAAGTGGGCTTTCAACAACATCACCCTCCGGAGCAACCGTCGTTTCAGCTGGTACTGGAGCTTCTTCCACTGCACTCTCTACTGGAGTTGAAGGGGTAGAAACTACTGGACTTGCCGCTACTGCAGTTGGTGCTGGAACAACTTGAGCTGGAGCTTCAGAAGCCATTCTTGCTTCATTCTTACTGAACTGCAATTCGTCCGCTCCGTTTTTATAAGAAAATTCTCTCAAACTTGATTGGTCAAATTGAGCCATCAAGTCCTTGATCTCATTTAAATTCATAATTATTTATTCTCCCAACGTTTGAAAGCAAGAACCGCATTGTGTCCACCAAAACCAAAAGTGTTTGAAATAGCATAAGGGATTTCTTGCTCCAAGCCTTGTCCATAAACGACATTCGCTTCGATATAGTCTGATAACTCACTTGTTCCAGCTGTCATTGGTACATAGTTATGACGCATGGCTTCGATTGTAGCGATGGCTTCTACTGCCCCTGCAGCACCAAGCAAGTGTCCTGTAAAGGACTTGGTTGAAGATACAGGTACTTCTTTACCAAGAACAGCTACGATAGCACCACTTTCTCCTTTTTCATTAGCAGGAGTTGATGTTCCGTGAGCATTGACATAGGCCACTTGCTCTGGAGAAATTTCTGCTTCTTCCAAAGCTAATTTAATTGCCTTGATGGCACCTTGACCTTCTGGATGAGGTGAAGTCATATGGTAAGCATCACAGGTATTTCCATAACCAACTACTTCAGCCAAGATGGTCGCTCCACGTTTTTCAGCATGTTCAAGACTCTCAAGAACCAGCATTCCAGAACCTTCTCCCATGACAAAACCGTTACGGTCTTTGTCAAATGGAATAGAAGCACGAGTTGGATCTTCTGTAGTTGATAGGGCAGTCAATGCTTGGAAACCAGCGATGGCAAAAGGAGTGATAGATGATTCTGATCCACCAACTAACATGACTTCTTGGAAACCAAACTTTATGGAACGGAAGGCATCGCCAATAGCATCATTTGATGAGGCACAGGCTGTATTGATTGATTTACAGACACCGTTTGCTCCAAAGCGCATGGCAACATTTCCTGAAGCCATATTTGGCAAGGCTTTTGGAAGTGTCATTGGTTTAACGCGTTTTGGACCTTTTTCATGAAGACGGATAACCTGATCTTCGATTTCTTTAATTCCCCCAATACCTGAAGCGACGATGACACCAAAGCGATCTTTATCGATTGCTTCTACATCAAGATTAGCATGTGTCACCGCCTCTTGAGCCGCATACAAGGCATACAAAGAATAGTTATCAAAACGGTTGGTATCTTTTTTGACAAAGTATTTATCAAATGGGAAATCTTGAACTTCTGCCGCATTGTGCACAGCAAATTCGCTGTGGTCAAACTTAGTGATTTCTCCAATTCCAATTTTCCCAGTTTGCAAACTGTTCCAAAATTCTTCTGGAGTATTTCCGATAGGAGAGGTCAATCCGTAACCTGTTACTACAACTCGATTTAGTTTCATCTGTCTTACCTATATCTTTCCTTATTTTTTACATGCTAAGTCCGCCATCAACAGCGAGAACTTGTCCAGTCAAATAATC
>CAUVGG010000138.1:0-2688 GCA_963551305.1 uncultured Streptococcus sp. | reverse complement strand
CTCCAGCCACCTGCTTGGTAAACTCATAAACGGGATAAAAAGTCGTGACAATATTTAGCTTGCCATCTGCTTTTTTCTGATTAGAACAAGCGACTAAGAAAATACTCAGTAGACCTGCTAATAGTAAGCTAATTTTTTTCATTTTCTACTCCTATTTCACAAATTTTTTGATCAAATTGACCAATAAAAACAAACTGACGAAAATAATTGTTATACTAGCGCTTGCTGGCGTCTCTGCATAGTAAGAAATATACAGACCAGCAATCATACCAAAGAAACCGATGATATTTGCTAGTAAAATAACCGATTTAAAGTTTTTCCCAATCCGCAGAGCAATACTGGCCGGCAAGACCATAATGGTCGAAACCAGCAAAGCTCCCGCAGCCGGAATCATGAGGGCTATCGCAACACCCGTCACGATATTAAAGAGAATAGACATGGTTCTCACCGGCAGCCCATCCACAAATGCTGTATCCTCATCAAAGGTCAAGATGTACATAGGCCGAATGAAGAGGAAGGTTAAGACAAGTACCACAGCGGCAATAACAAAAAGAGAAATCACCTGCTCCGTACTAATCGTCACAATGGAACCAAATAGATACTGATCCAGACTCATGGAACTAGAACTCTTCCCCTTACTCATAACAATTAAGGAAATAGCTAAGCCAGTAGACATGAGAATGGCCGTCCCGATTTCCATGAAATTCTTATAAATAGTCCGCAAGTACTCTAAAAATACTGCCGCTATCATGACCACAATCACCGTTGTCAAAGTTGGCGACAAACCAAGAACTAAGCCAAAAGCAACACCTGCTAGTGAAACGTGGCTAAGCGTATCACTCATGAGACTCTGCCGACGTAAAATCAGGAAAGTTCCCAGAATCGGTGAGAAGAGACTCATGGCAATAACTGCCAAAAAGGCTCGTTGCATAAAATCATAGGAAAATAGATTAAGCATGGCTCACCTCCTGTCCATTGTCGCTTTCATGCACATTGAAACAGCGCCAAGGTGAGTCCTGATTCCGAACCAAATGAATATTACGGTCAGCATACTTACGAACTTCCTCCGGATCGTGCGTAATCATCAAGACAGCTTTCCCATGCTTATGAGCACTATGGTGCATGAGCTTGTAAAACTCATCTTTACTGCCTGCATCCATCCCTGTTGTTGGCTCATCTAGGACAAATATATCTGGGTCTGAAGCAAACATACGAGCAATCACAGCCCGCTGCTTTTGACCACCAGAGAGAGAACCAATCCTCTTGTCCCGATGTTCCCACATTCCAACCGACTCCAAACTAGCCTTGATATGCTCCTCATCGTGTTCATTCAAACGACGAAACCAACCCTTACGCGGATAGCGGCCAGATTTAACAAACTCATACACCGTACTAGGAAAACCTGCATTAAAACTAGCAATCTGCTGAGGAAGATAAGCAATTCTCAATTTCTTACCCTTCTCATTAGTCTTGGAAATCTTGACCTCGCCATGCTTAGGCTGCAGAATCCCCAGACTAGCCTTGACAAGTGTCGTCTTAGCAGCCCCATTCTCCCCTGTCAAGGTTACAAACTCGCCACTATCCAAAAAGTAATGAATATGCTCCAACACAGGTTCCTTGTCATAGTAAAAGGACAGATTTTCCACTGTGATATATCTCATTTCCCAATTTCTCCAATCAAACCATCCAAAAATCTCACAATCACTTCTTGCTCATCAGAAGAAAATTGCTCTGCCAATCTCTGGTAAGTCTCCAAAGTATGAACATGATGATGTTGATGCTCTTCCGCAATCGGTCGTGCCAAATCAGTCAATCGATAAAAAGTCACACGAGCATCCTTCTTATCCTTGAATGTTTCCAACATCTTTTGCTCCACCAAAGCCTTAACAGCTTTAGTTACAGCAGCCTGGCTAACATTCAGTCTTTTAGCTAGATCAGAATTCGTCAAAGACTCCTGAGACAAGAGCATTAAAATATGTTCCTGCGTGTTCGTTAGCCGCACATCGCTCGTACAAGAGCCGACCAAGATTTCATGTTGATTCTCAGCTGTCAATATAACCTCATTCAAAAAATGATTAATTTTTTCTGCTAAATGCCCCATTCTTCGCTTCCTTTCTTAACCGGTTGAAACTTTACCGGTTAATTATACCACAAAAAAGAAAAGAGTCAAGCTCCAACTATAGTAACACTCTGATTCTAAAACAATGCAAAAGCACCGATAGAGAAAGAAAAAAGAGCTAACTGCTCTTTTCTCATATGCTCATTTACTCCGCCAGTAGGACTCGAACCTACGACATCATGATTAACAGTCATGCGCTACTACCAACTGAGCTATGGCGGATAATAGCTAAGCGACTACCATATCTCACAGGGGGCAACCCCCAACTACTTCCGGCGTTCTAGGGCTTAACTTCTGTGTTCGGCATGGGTACAGGTGTATCTCCTAGGCTATCGTCACTTAACTAGCTGAATTAACTTGCAATATCTTATTGCCTTGTCAACTCAAAATTGAATAACTACTCAAACCTCACAATACTTGCCAAAAGCTGCACTCAATGAAAATTGGATAAGTCCTCGAGCTATTAGTATTAGTCCGCTACATGTGTCACCACACTTCCACTCCTAACCTATCTACCTGATCTTCTCTCAGGGCTCTTACTAACTTGCGTTATGGGAAATCTCATCTTG
>CAUVGG010000137.1:0-2719 GCA_963551305.1 uncultured Streptococcus sp. | reverse complement strand
CTTCTCTTAAAAATAGCTTGTTACTATCATACCATTTTTTCAAAAATTTTCAAGATAAAAGAAGCAATTTTCTGAATTTTCTATCTAAAAGTGTATTTATGAATCTTTTTCTCATTTTTATTAACTTTTCTACGGAATTAGGAACCTTTATTTACTTTAATTTATCAAATTAGAATATTTTCTTTCTGGATAAAATTAGTAACTCTCTCACTTAGCGACCAAATTTGTATACTATATTCAGCAAAAATGAATAGTTAAAGACAAAAAAAGGAAGCCACCAAGTGACTTCCTTCTATTGCGAAGACAGATTATTCTTCACCTTTGTTTTTCTTAATGATTTCTTCTTGTACTGACTTAGGTACATCTTCGTAGTGGTCAAATACCATCATGAATGTACCACGTCCTTGAGATGCAGAACGAAGAACTGTTGCGTAACCGAACATTTCCGCAAGTGGAACGTAAGCACGAACGATTTGGCTGTTACCGTGTGCTTCCATACCATCTACACGTCCACGACGAGCAGTTACGTGACCCATAACATCACCAAGGTTTTCTTCTGGAACAGTGATGGTTACAAGCATCATTGGTTCAAGGATAGCTGGTTGTGCAGTCTTAGCAGCTTCTTTAAGGGCAAGTGAAGCCGCAATCTTGAAGGCAGTTTCAGATGAGTCGACATCGTGGTATGAACCATCGTAAAGTTTAGCTTTAACGTCAACAATTGGGTAACCTGCAAGGACACCGTTAGCCATTGCTTCTACAAGACCTTTTTCAACCGCTGGGATAAATTCACGAGGAACCACACCACCGACGATTGCGTTTTCGAATTCGAATCCTTCTCCTTCTTCGTTTGGAGTAAATTCAATCCATACATCACCGAATTGACCTTTACCACCAGACTGACGTTTGAAGAATCCACGTGCTTGAGTAGAAGCGCGGAATGTTTCACGGTAAGATACTTGAGGAGCACCTACGTTCGCTTCAACCTTGAACTCACGACGCATACGGTCAACAAGGACATCCAAGTGAAGCTCACCCATACCAGAGATAACTGTTTCACCAGTTTCAACGTTTGTTTCAACGCGGAATGTTGGATCTTCTTCAGCCAATTTTTGAAGGGCAATACCCATCTTGTCTTGGTCTGCTTTAGATTTTGGCTCAACCATCAATTGGATAACTGGTTCTGGAACGTCGATTGATTCAAGGATGATTTTAGCTTTTTCATCAGTCAATGAGTCACCAGTTGTCGTATCTTTCAAACCAACGGCAGCTGCGATATCACCTGAGTAAACAGTGTCGATTTCTTTACGGCTGTTAGCGTGCATTTGAAGGATACGTCCGATACGTTCACGTTTACCTTTAGAAGTATTCAATACGTATGAACCTGATTGAAGAACACCTGAGTAAACACGGAAGAATGTCAAACGACCTACGAATGGGTCAGTCATGATCTTGAAGGCAAGAGCTGCGAATGGCTCTTCGTCAGATGCTGGACGAGTTTCTTCTTCATCTGTATCTGGGTTAACACCTTTGATCGCTGGGATGTCAAGTGGGCTTGGAAGGTAGTCGATAACCGCATCAAGCATCAATTGAACACCTTTGTTTTTGAAGGCAGAACCACACAATACTGGGAAGAATTCAACATTGATAGTAGCTTTACGGATACCCGCTTTCAATTCTTCGTTAGTGATTTCTTCACCTTCGAGGTATTTCATCATCAAATCTTCATCAGTTTCAGCAACTGCTTCGATCAATTTTTCACGGTATTCTTGTGCTTGTTCAAGATATTCAGCTGGAATATCCTCTTCAAGGATATCTGTACCAAGGTCGTTTGTATAGATTTCAGCTTTCATCTTGATCAAGTCGATGATACCACGGAAGTCATCTTCAGCACCGATTGGCAATTGGATTGGGTGTGCGTTTGCTTGAAGACGGTCGTGAAGTGTGCTTACTGAGTAAAGGAAGTCAGCACCGATTTTGTCCATTTTGTTGGCAAATACGATACGTGGAACTCCGTACTCAGTTGCTTGACGCCAAACTGTTTCAGTTTGAGGCTCAACACCTGATTGTGAGTCAAGAACGGTAACCGCACCGTCCAATACACGAAGAGAACGTTGTACTTCAATTGTGAAGTCCACGTGCCCTGGTGTGTCGATGATGTTTACGCGGTGGTTGTTCCATTGAGCTGTTGTCGCAGCAGATGTGATAGTGATACCACGTTCTTGCTCTTGCTCCATCCAGTCCATTTGTGACGCACCTTCGTGAGTTTCACCGATTTTGTGGATTTTACCAGTGTAGTAAAGAATACGCTCAGTAGTTGTTGTTTTACCGGCATCGACGTGAGCCATGATACCGATATTACGAGTTTTTTCAAGTGAAAATTCGCGTGCCATGAGGTTAGTTTCTCCTATTTTTTTATTTTACAATCTATTATAACATTATTTAGAAAAAACGGATAGGCAGGACCTACCCGTTCTCAATGTTTTCATGCTATTGTTGGTTTCAACTTACGAAATGGGAAGTTGAATTGCAGCTAATACTATTCGTTTTAGCTGATTTGAACCCGAGCGAGGCCCTGTGCAAAAAAGATAAACTGCTTTGTGTTCTTCGAACACTGCATCAGTTTCCTATTTTTGCTTTGCGCCTTTAGCGCTATTGTATCATAACCTTACCAACGGAAGTGTGCGAAGGCACGGTTAGCTTCAGCCATACGGTGAGTGTC
>CAUVGG010000136.1:0-2739 GCA_963551305.1 uncultured Streptococcus sp. | reverse complement strand
TGATTGTGCAGGATATTTTGCCAAGGCTTGTTAGGGATAAACTGTGGGACAAGGACTGTAACGGTGTAGTTTTTTTGCTTAGCTTCTTGGGCGATTCGTTTGACATACTTGACGCTAGGGGTGATGATGTCGCGGTAGCTAGTGTTGATATTCTTCAGAGTGATATTTGGGAAGTAATCGGCAAATTCCTGAAGAATTTCTTGGTCTTTTTCTGCCGTTTCTTTAGTAGAAATGTGCATGGCCAACACTTCGTCACCGATACTTTGAGCGTAGTTGATGGCTCCGATACTTACTCGAGTGACATTTCCTACTAGGACAAGGACAAGGTTACCGTCATAAGTGCGTTTTTCAATTCCTTCGTAGAGTCGTAGTTGTTTTGCCACTTTTTGGTAATGGTTGTGAATGGACAAAAAGAGGAAGGTTAAAACTAGGATAATTGGGAAGAATGGCCAGATATCACCCAGTCTGAAGAGGAGTAAAATGAGGACAATGGCATAACAAATGATGGCCCCAAGGATATTAGCGAAGGCAGATTTTAAGAAGTTTGCTCCTTTTTCCTTTTTCCAATGGCGAATCATCCCAGTCTGAGAAAGGGCAAAGGGAACGAAGACTCCGATAGTATAAAGAGGAATCAAGCGCTCAGTATTCCCATTAAAAATGAGAAGAAGGATCATAGCTCCAAAAGCCAGAGTTAAGATACCGTTGGAGTAGCCAAGGCGATCCCCTTTTTCCATAAAGAGATGGGGCATGTACTTGTTTTTGGCCATATTGTAGGACAGCATAGGGAAGGCTGAAAAGCCAGTATTTGCAGCTACGGCTAGAATCAAGGCTGTCGAGAACTGGAAGAGATAGTAGCTAGCATGACCAAAGAATGAATCACCAAGAATGCTCTTGGCCATTTGCGAGAGGATGGTTTCTCCGTGTTGAGGCGTGATACCCATCCAGTAGTTTAGGAAGGTAATGCCTGCAAAAAGAAATCCTAAAATCAGCGACATGATGGTCAAAGTCTGAGCAGCATTCTTTTCTTTCGGAGTTTTAAAAAATGGTACCGCATTTGAAATAGCTTCAACCCCTGTCAGAGAGGCAGAGCCACTGGTAAAGGCTCTCAATAGGAGAACGATGGAAAGGCTCGGAACAGTTTGTCCAATGGTTGAAGTCGCCTGATAGTTTAGGGAACCTGTAAATAGTTGAAAGAACCCATAAAGCAAGAGAAAGACGGTACTGAAGATAAAGAGGTAGACGGGAATCATCAGAGAGCTGGCAGATTCTTTCAATCCTCTTAAATTCAAGAGCATGAGCAGGCAGACTAGGAAAATAGAGATATGAAGATTGTAGGGATGGAGGGCAGGGATGGCTGCAGTAATAGCATCAGCTCCAGAAGCGACGGATACGGCTACTGTCAGCATATAGTCAACAAGGAGACTGCCTCCTGCAATCAAGCCCAGTTCAGGGGAGAGATTTTCCCGAGTGACCATATAAGCCCCTCCACCTTGAGGATAGGCATGAATGATTTGACGATAGGAAATGGTCAAACTAGCGAGGAGTAAAAGGACAAAAATACCGATAGGGAGGCTCCACCAAATAGCGAGAGGAGAGAGACTGACTAAAACGAGAATGACTTGTTCAGGTCCATAGGCAATAGAAGACAGGGCATCACTGGATAACATTGCAAGTGCCTGCATTTTTCCTAATAAGCCCCCTTCGCTGTCTGTGAGAGACTTGAGTGGCCGACCGATAAAGGTATATTTTAATTTTCTAAACATTTTCTTTTCCTTTACTGAAAATTTCAATAAGTGTTATTATACTGCTTTGAAAAAAGGTAGTCAAGGGAGAACGATTGGTATTAGAATATTTTTACAAGCCGAGGGATGCTATTTTTGGTATAATAGAGGGAAGAAAACGAGGTTAGAAGAGATGATTTTTGATACACACACACATTTAAATGTAGAGGAATTTGCAGGACGTGAGGCAGAAGAAATCTCCTTGGCTGCTGAGATGGGTGTGACACAGATGAATATTGTTGGTTTTGACAAGCCAACCATTGAACGTGCCCTAGAGTTGGCAGATGAGTATGAGCAACTCTACGCGACTATTGGCTGGCATCCGACTGAAGCAGGTACATATACTGACGAGGTCGAGGCTTACTTGCTTGAAAAGCTTAAGCATCCCAAGGTTGTTGCTCTGGGTGAGATTGGTCTGGATTACCATTGGATGACCGCACCTAAGGAAGTGCAGGAGCAGGTTTTTCGTCGTCAGATTCAGTTGTCTAAGGACTTGGATTTGCCTTTTGTGGTCCATACCCGGGATGCGCTGGAAGATACCTATGAGATTATTAAGAGCGAGGGCGTTGGTCCTCGTGGTGGGATTATGCATTCGTTTTCAGGCTCTCTTGAGTGGGCAGAAAAGTTTGTCGAGCTTGGTATGACTATTTCCTTCTCGGGAGTGGTAACCTTTAAGAAAGCGACGGATATCCAAGAAGCTGCTAGAGAACTTCCTTTGGATAAAATACTCGTTGAGACAGATGCGCCTTACTTGGCACCTGTTCCCAAGCGCGGTCGTGAAAACAAGACAGCCTACACCCGCTATGTCGTGGACTTTATCGCGGACTTGCGCGGTATGACGACAGAAGAGTTAGCAGCAGCAACGACTGCAAATGCAGAGCGAATCTTCGGATTGGACAGCAAGTGATGAAAGAAAAAATTTCCCAAGTCATCGTGGTCGAAGGTCGCGATGATACGG
>CAUVGG010000135.1:0-2761 GCA_963551305.1 uncultured Streptococcus sp. | reverse complement strand
TAAAAGCTTGTCCAAAACCAAAATGAGGAAAGATGAGCGAGCTAGGATGCTGAGGTCGAGCCATGACTGGATTAAACATGATAACCACTTTCGCTCCAGCCTTAGCAACCACATCCGCCATTTTCTCATCTCCCATGAGACCAGTGATATCATTGACCAGATTGGCACCAACAGCCAAGGCAGCCTCTGCCACCTGACTTTTCCATGTATCGACAGAAATGAGGACACCACTTTCCTTGCGAATAGCTTTGATAACTGGAACAACACGCTGGATTTCCTCTTCTATCTCAACATAGCTACTACCCGGGCGAGTCGATTCCCCACCGATATCTAGCATGCTCGCTCCTTCAGCTATCAATTTACGAGCTTGCTGGAGCGCCTGGTCAACAGCAAAAAATTGACCACCATCTGAAAAAGAATCTGGGGTTACATTGATAATGCCACAAATGGCTGTTTTTACGTGGTTGACTTTATTGGACATAACGGTCACTTCCTTAAGGTTCTTTACCATATTATCCCTCTATTTTACCATAAAAAGAAAAAGATGGACACGCTAGTATTCATCTTTTCCAAGTAGGTCAATGGCTTAGAATGATAGACCTAGATTTCTACTAATCAATACCAATAAGGCCAACAAACAAAATGCAATACCATTGAGAATCATATGAAGCAAAATGGACATCTCCAAACGCTCAGTCTTATAGGCTGTCCAAGTCAAAACCGTTGACATTCCTCCATAAATAATCACAGAAGGTAGATTGGTTGGCATATGGAGCAAGGCAAAGACGATTGCACCAACAACAAAGCCAAGTTTTTCTTTTCCACGGAAGATCTTTTGGGGAATAATCCCACGACACAAAATTTCCTCACAAATCGGAGCAACCAATACAATCAAGAAGAAGGTAGAAATCAAGGAACTATTCTGAACTAAACCATTCAGTATTGATTGGTTACTGGTTGTTGTTTCATTCATCATGCGAAGCAAAGCTGAGCCCAACAAATTAGTAGCAAAGATTACTAGATAACTCAATACCAAGCGAGCTAGGTCCTTAGCTTTAAAAAAGGATAGATTAAAGGTAGCAAGCTTTGTTTTCCGCGCACCAATGATAAATACCACCAAAACGACAATAGACAAGGCACCAACTAAGAGTCCTGACTGCAAAAGCGGAAATTGTCTAGAAGTCAACCAAGCGGATAACCCTAAAGGAAATTGTGATAGGACAAAAGCTGCTAAAAGGATGAGGATCCACTTCCCTCTGTCCCAAACCTCTCGCCAGATCGTCTTTTCTTTCATGATATACCTCCTTATAGTAAAAGGGGGAACCCCCCTCTTACTATTATATCATTTAAAGCGCCATACTGATATAGTTAAGGATAAACAAGGCATCCAAAATCCAAATCATCGCGTGCACATCCTTGGCTTGACCTTTGACAACTTTTGTTAACGTATAAGTCAAGAAACCAACTGCAATCCCTTGTGTGATAGAGTAGCTGAATCCCATGAAGATAGACGTAAAGAAGGCAGGGACAGCTTCAGCCATATCATCCCAATGGATGTTTTTCAAGCTACCGAGCATCATAATCCCAACGATAATCAAAATTGGAGCCGTCGCAGCTGATGGAACAATTGCCAAAAGTGGACTAAAGAAACTTGAAATTGCAAAACAAACCGCAACCACCAAGGCTGTCAAACCAGTACGTCCACCCGCACCGATACCCGCTGCAGACTCAACATAGGTTGTCACGTTTGAAGTACCTGCGATGGCACCAATTGAAGTACCAATCAAATCAGAGTAAAGAGCCTTATCCAACTTATCTGATTGGTGATTTTCACCATTTGTCGCTACGATACCGACTTTTTCACCTGTACCAATCAAGGTACCAATTGTGTCAAAAATATCTGTCAACGAGAAGGCCAGAATAGCCATAAGTGTTTCCGGTAGACGAGCAGTGTCTGAGATTAAAGCACCCAATCCTTGTGAGCCAAGTGCTGCACCAAAGATTGTCTTCAAATCTTCAAAGGCTGCACCTACATGGTTATTAGAAAAATCAATGCTTGATACATCAACCAAACCAACAGCGATAGCAAGAACTGTCGTTGTTAAGATAGAAAGAATGATTCCTCCCTTGATGCCCTTAATAACAAAGAAAATCGTAATAGCCAAACCTGCAATAGCTACTAAAACAGCCGGATTATTAAAGCTAACCAGACCTGGAACTGCTGAAGAGTTTGCTGTAATGGCTGCTTGGGCCTTATCAGCACCCTCACCAGCAACTGTATAACTTCCTGGATCAATAGAGAATTTCAAAAGACCAGCATTCTTAATCCCTACATAGGCAAGGAAGACACCGATACCTGCTGAAATAGCCGAACGAAGCGCATTGGGAATGGATTCAATAATCATTTTACGAACATTTGTTAAGGTAATGATTAGCGAAATAATCCCACAGATAAAGACCATAGCCAAGGCCTCTTGCCATGAATAACCAAGCCCAAATACGACTGTAAAGGTAAAGAAGGCATTGAGTCCCATACCTGGTGCTTGAGCGTATGGCAGGTTCGCATAGAAGGCCATCATCAGGGTACCAGCTACTGCACCAATAATCGTTGCTAGGAAGACACCTTGAGCAGGCATCCCTGTCTGCGCAAGCATTTGTGGGTTTACAAAGAGAATGTAACTCATTGCAAAGAAAGTTGTTAAACCAGCGAGAACCTCCGTACGAACGTCCGTCCCGTTCTCTTTTAGTTTAAATAGTTTGT
>CAUVGG010000134.1:0-2804 GCA_963551305.1 uncultured Streptococcus sp. | reverse complement strand
CACAACGTTTGAGCTCGCGCGTGATTCGCTCAGGATTTTGGATGTTTTTCTTGTATTTCATCTGGTGTTCAAGGCTAGCCCAGGAGTCCATGGCAATTGTGCGCAGTTGAATCTCGATAAAATAGGTACCCTGGTCATTTCCCAGACAGTCTGGGTAGGGAGTGGTCACCTCTAGAATCAGATGATAGGAGCGGTAGCCGTTGGGTTTGACCTGACGGATATAGTCTTTCTCTTTGAAAATATGGATGCTTGGCATCTGGCGAATATACTCTACGATGCGGTAGATATCATCTGTAAAGCCTGTGATAATTCGAACGCCAATAGCATCTCGTATTTCTTTAAGAGCAGATTGACTTGTCTGAGGAAGGCCCTTACGTTGGCACTTTTCACGCATGCTTTTTTCTGTTTTGATGCGCGCATGCAAATGCTCATATAGTTTGAGGTTGGTTTCTTTTTTGTAATTGGCTGAGGCCTCCTCTATGTCTTGAATAAAGGTTTGCAAGATAGTGGGTAAATAGGCTTCACAGCTATCATAGATAGAATTCATAAGAACGTCCATTCTGAACATTTTTTTACTATTATATCATGAAAACACAGATATGAGATAAGTTCCTACAAAGACAGATGGGATGAGAATTTTGACAAAGCCCCTTATTCGAGATATAATGAAGAAAAATCGAGCAAGGAAAAAGAAATGACAAACTCAAAGTATATAACACGCTTGAAACGTTCAGAGGGGCAGTTGCGTGGGATTCAAAAGATGATAGAAGAAGATCGTGACTGCGCTGATATTGTGACGCAGTTGACAGCAGTGAAATCGAGTGTTGAGCGCGTGATTGAGATGATGATTACGGAAAATCTCACCGCCTGCATCAACCAACCACTAGATGATCCCGAGGCTCAAAAAGAACGCCTAGAAAAGGCCATCCGATACTTGATTAAACGGAAATGAACTAATTTTTTGAGACGATAGTTGCAAAGGCATATCTAACTATTAATAGAATAGTTTAATTTGAATCAAAAGAAGCTGGGTAAAAAGTCTTTAAAATTAAAAAACGCATACTATCAGGTGTTGAAAAACCTTGATAGTATGCGTTTTATTGTGGGGAGATTTATACTCTTCGAAAATCAAATTCAAACCACGTCAGCTTCACCTTGCCGTACTCAAGTACAGCCTGCGGCTAGCTTCCTAGTTTGCACTTTGATTTTCATTGAGTATTACTTCATTTTCTCCAGAAATTGAGTTGCTTCCCAGTTTCATTTGCTTATTCTACTTGCCCAGGCCAAGCATTCATACCACCTTCTACATTGGTAACGGTGAGGCCTTGAGCTCTAAGAAATTGACAGGCAGATGCAGAACGTACTCCACCTTGACAGATAACATGGTATGCATGGTCAGGATTGAGTTCTTTGTAGCCTTGCTCCAAGATACTTAACGGAAGATTTTTTGCACCTGGCGCATGTCCTGCTTGGAATTCATGTATTTCACGTACATCAATAAGATTTAGATTTTCATGTTGATATTTTTCATAAAAGTCAGCCATGCTGATACTAGTTTCCATATTCGACTCCTTCTGGTTTCGCCATTTTGTATAGTGAATAAGCGCCGTCAAGGTTTTGGACGGTAAATCCTGCTTGTTTGAGGATACGCTCTGCGATATAGCTGCGCAAACCACTGTGGCAGCTAACGATGTAGGCTTGGTTCTTATCCAGTTCATCCAAGCGTTCCCGTAGTTCGTTTAGGGGGATATGAATGGTATCGACTTTGAGTCGACCACTCTGGAATTCGCCACTTGTCCGTACATCTAAGAATTTCTTACCAGCAGCCAGTTCGTCTTCGAGCTGGTACCATTGAATATTGTCGCTTAAACCTTCAATTAGGTTCAAGGCCGCGTAGCCCAGCATGTTGACGGGATCCTTAGCAGAGCCAAATGGTGGCGCATAGGTGAACTCCAATTCTGGTAAGTCAAAGACGGTGAGATTTCCCTTGATAGCAGTTGCCAGGATATCGATTCGCTTGTCAACACCTTTCTTCCCAACACCTTGGGCACCGTAGATTTTTCCAGTGGTTGGGTCAAAGAGGAGTTTTAAGGTCATATCAGTAGCGCCTGGATAATAACCAGCGTGATCTTTTCCACTGACATGAAGTACCTTGTAAGGGAGTTGATTCATGCGAAGGATACGTTCGCTGAGACCAGTCGAAGCGGCTGTCATATCAAAGGCACGAACGATAGCAGTGCCGATGCTGCCCTTGTTTGTACGACCGAGTCCTGCGATGACGTCCGCCACTTGGCGTCCCTGACGATTGGCAGGAGAAGCAAGAGAGATGAGAGCGTCTTGGCCCGTAATCTCTTGCTTGACGACGATGGCATCCCCAACTGCAAAAATATCTTTTTGACTGGTTTCATAATGTTCATCGACCAGGATCCCACTACGAAGTCCCAGTTCAATCCCTGCAGCCTTAGCTAGTCCATTTTCAGGTTCAACACCGACAGAAAGGATGGTGAGGTCAGAAGTGATCTTTTGACCGTTTTCGAGAGCGATGACTTTTCCTTGGTCTTCAAATCGAGTTGCAGACTGGGAAGTGATAACGCGGACACCATTTGCCAGCAATTCTGCTTGGACAAAGGTCGCCATTTCCTGATCTAATGGTGGCAAGACATGGGGTGCTTTCTCAACGATGGTAACTTGTAATCCACGTTTCGCCAGGTTTTCAGCCATTTCAAGCCCGATAAAGCCTGCACCGATGACGACAGCTTCTTTTGGATGATTGTCCAAGGCCACCATAATTTCATCAAGATCGG
>CAUVGG010000133.1:0-2822 GCA_963551305.1 uncultured Streptococcus sp. | reverse complement strand
GTTTTGAATCATGTCAGCTTTGAATTGCAGCCAGGAGAAATTATAGGCTTAATTGGTCCGTCTGGTGCTGGTAAATCAACTATGATTAAGACTACGTTAGGAATGGAAAAGGCTGATGGAGGCCTAGCTTTAGTGTTAAATCACACTATGCCCAATCGCTATATTTTAGGAGATATTGGCTATATGGCCCAATCAGATGCTTTATACGAGACCTTGTCAGGCCAAGAAAATCTGGAATTTTTTGGTCAGCTAAAGGGGCTTTCTAAAAAAGACCTGAAGGCGGAAATTGCTTATATAGCTCAAGTAGTAGATCTGACAGACTACTTAAACAAGGCGGTATCTGGTTATTCTGGAGGAATGAAACGGCGTTTGTCGCTGGCTATCGCGCTTTTAGGAAATCCTCAACTCTTGATTTTGGACGAACCGACAGTTGGAATCGACCCTTCTCTTCGAAAGAAAATCTGGAAAGAATTATTCGCGCTTAGAGACAATGGGGTTGGGATATTAGTTACTACCCATGTTATGGATGAAGCAGAGTTGACGGATAAGGTCGGCTTATTATTAGGCGGAAAAATCATTGCTTTTGATACACCGCAACACTTAAAAGAAAGTTATCAAGTTTCAAGTATTGAAGAAGTATTTTTAAAAGCAGAAGGTGAGTAAAATGAGAACAATAGCGATTGCAAAAAAAGTCATCAAAGAATTACTTCGTGACAAACGAACTCTAGCTCTGATGTTTATAGCACCTGTTTTTATCATGTGGTTGATGAACCTCATGTTTTCAGCTAGTACAACCGTGAATGTCAAGTTAGCAACACAGGATCTACCAACTGGTTTGGTAACGAAAATGGATGAGCTCGACCATGTGGACGTCGAGACTTATCAAGACTTAGAACAAGCCAAAGAAGCACTAGCAAATGAAAAAGTCGATGCTGTGATTTCTTATAAAAACGGTGAGTACCAGGTCGACTACGCAAACACAGACGCCTCCAAAACATCTATGATACGACAAGTGTTACGAACGAGTATCGCCAGTGAAGGCACCGATCAGTTACTATCTCGTGTTAAACAAGCTCTTCCACAATTGGACTCGGACGCAAAAACACCAGAAATCAAGGAGTCTTATCAGTATGGAGATGAAAATACAAGCTTCTTTACCAGTATGATTCCGGTTTTGATAGGTTTTGTAGTTTTCTTCTTTGTCTTTTTGATTTCTGGTATGGCACTTTTGAAAGAGCGCACAAGTGGAACCTTGGATCGCTTGTTAGCAACCCCAGTGAAACGTTCTGAAATTGTCTATGGCTATATGTTGTCTTACGGTATTATTGCGATTTTTCAAACGGCAGTTGTCGTCTTAGCAGCAATTTGGCTACTAGATGTAGAAGTTGTAGGAAATATTTTAAATGTTATAATAGTTAATGTGGTACTGGCTCTTGTAGCACTAGCTTTTGGAATTCTCTTGTCTACTCTAGCAAAATCAGAATTCCAAATGATGCAATTTATTCCTCTCGTGATTATGCCTCAACTCTTTTTCTCAGGGATTATTCCATTGTCATCCATGGGAGAATGGGCTCCAACTGTGGGGAAATTTTTGCCATTAACCTATTCTGGTGATGCAATAAGCCAGATTATTCTTTACGGACACAATCTTGGTGATATTTTGCCAAATCTTGGTGTTTTAATGATTTTCTTGATCATTTTAACAATTCTCAATATTGTTGGATTGCGTCGTTATCGTAAAGTTTAGAAATCAACATAAATAATGCTAAAAAGGTGTGAAGATTAGATGGATAAGACTGTTTTTGAATCGTTTGAAGATTACTTAGAAGAAGCGAATTACCCTCAAGGAAAGAAAAAAATCATGCAGGCAGCAGTGGATCTCATATCAACTAGGAGTTACCATGGGACCTCAACTCTTCACATAGCTGAGCGTGCTGGACTAAGCCAGGCAACTTTGTTTAAGTATTTTAAGACGAAGGATGATTTACTGACGGCTATTTTACATCCTGTAGTCCCAGGCATTTTCGGTAGTTTTTTTGAGGAACTCTTAGCTTTTGAAACGACAGAAGAGAGGGTTCGTTATCTCGTCCACGATCGTATGAGCTATCTCAAAAAAAATCGTGCTTTGATGAAAATCATTCTGCAGGAGAGTTTTTCAAATAAAAAACTAAAAAATGAACAGATTTTTATCTGGAATGCTATTCAAGATAAACTTCGAGTACTCCGTAAGGAATTGATAGCAGATCCACGTGTAAATCCAGAGTTAACGATTCCTCAAATGGTTCGTATTTGTGTTGGTCCATTGTTGGCTTACTTCGCTCAACTTTATATCGTTAGCGACAACGGAGAAATAAAGGAAGAGGACCTAGACTTATTAGAAAAACAGATTTTAGGTGGTTTGTGGAAATAAGGGAGTTCTAGAAGAGCTAAGATTTATTTACTTGACTTTCAAACAAGCTAAAAAAGACATGTTCTGCTTATTTCAGATTCATGTCTTTTTTGTTGTTGGATTTGGTATTCTTCATAAGTCCTCAATGACTTTGCCAAAACAGAAACCGACTTCTCCAGCGGTGCAACGATTTCTCAAGTGTATGGAAGAGGAGATTTCTGGCTTGCTAAAGACAACTCCTTGACACTTCGTCAGCTTTTGATACAATAGTACAAAATTAGAGGAGGTGGGCTATGATTCAGAAACATGCGATTCCCATTTTGGAGTTTGATGACAATCCCCAGGCGGTCCTTATGCCAACACATGAGGGATTGGACTTAAAGTTGCCAAAGAAATGCATCTATGCATTTTTGGAGGAAGAGATTGACCGCTA
>CAUVGG010000132.1:0-2837 GCA_963551305.1 uncultured Streptococcus sp. | reverse complement strand
CTGAAGCAATCATGCCACCTGGTCGCACTTCTTTGACATATTTGAGATTGATTTTCTTTGGAATATACTTGGTCAAAAAGTCTGCTCCCATGACCTCAAAAATCCAATCCAGGTATTTACTGTTGTTAACATGACCATTCATATCCAAGTCGTAAAAACGAACATGGTAGTCTTTACTGATCGAGTTTTCTAGATTTGCATACTTTGGCCCACGGATGAGTTTTTTATCAAACTCAGACTGATAAGGCGCAACAATCTCCGGTTCGACAGCATGGACTTTACGACTATCTCTGTCCATGAGAACAAAGGTTGCTACCATGCGAATGATTTCTTGACCTGCTTCATCATAAATAGTGAAACGGCGGTAGCAAAAAAGACGATTGTAAGTCAATGCTTCTGTTTCAATCGTAATCTCCTCAGCAAAGCGAGGCAAGCGAACCACGTCAATCGCATAGTCTGTAATAATCCAGACTAGATTGTAACGTTCTAACATATCCTTGTCGCTAACTCCCAGTTCAATCGACTGCATACCTGATACTTGCAAGGACAGCAAAATCACATCTGGAAGTTTGATATGACCGTTCATGTCCGCCATATCAAAAGGAATTTTCATTTTCATTTGATAAGTTAAGCCCATTGTTCTACTCCAAAATAAATCGTTCTGCTACAGTGTCTCCTAAAAAGAGACCCCTCTTTGTCATTCGGACACGATCACCATCGATCTGCATGAGTCCTTGTTGAACCAAGTCTCTGACGATTTCGCCATAAAGTCCATCAAAGGACCGTCCAAATTTTTCCTCAAATAGTGCCATGGAAACCCCTGATTTCTTGCGGAGTCCCAGAAACATTTCTTCTTCCATCTGCTCCCTTTGACTCAGGTGTTCTTCTGTAATGCGAGCATTTCCTGCCTCTACTGCGTTGAGATAGTGGCGGATTGGACCGTGGTTTTTATAACGCACCCCATTCACATAACCTGAAGCGCCTGCACCGATACCATAATATTCAGCATTGTCCCAGTACATGAGATTGTGGCGGCTTTCAAAGCCAGGCTTGGAAAAATTGGAAATCTCATAATGCTCAAAACCCGCTCGCTCCAGTTCTGCGATGATGTACTCAAACATCTCCGCTTCTAATTCTTCCTTAGGTAGAGGTAATTTCCCTCGTCGCATACGGTTCATAAAGACCGTATGATTCTCCAAAATTAAGCTATAAAGGCTCATATGAGGAATATCCAGTCCAATGGCCTTAGCCACATTTTCCTTGACCTGATTCATAGTTTGACCCGGAAGAGCGTAAATCAAGTCGATGGAGATATTGTCAAAACCAGCGATCTTGAGGCGGTCGATATTCTCATAAATATCCTTCTCCAAGTGACTGCGTCCAATCTTTTTCAGCATTTTGTCATCAAAAGTCTGTACACCCAAGGAAACACGATTGACTGGCGACTGTTTCAAAACTGCAATCTTATCCGCGTCCAAATCGCCTGGATTGGCCTCAATGGTCAACTCTTCCAAGACAGACAAGTCTAGATTTTTAGTCAAGCCATCCAAGAGCACTTCTAATTGCGGAGCTGACAAAGCCGTTGGCGTCCCACCTCCAATGTAGAGGGTTCGCAACTTTTGGATATCATAAGAACGAAACTCTTCTAGCAGATGCTCCAGGTAACTATCTACTGGTTGATTCTTGATAAAAACTTTTGAAAAGTCACAATAATAACAAATCTGTGTGCAAAAGGGAATATGCACATAGGCTGACGTTGGTTTTTTCTGCATAGTATTTATTATACCACAAAGACAGGCTGCAGATAAAAATCACCATCTCCAAAAATCAGAGATGGTGATACCTTATACTTCAGTAATATCGATGATGATTTCTTCTTGGTCTTCAGCGACGTCTGGGGTTGCTGACTGGTCTTGCCATTGCTCCTTGAGATTGTTAAAGGTTTCCTTTGACGCTTCCGTCGCTTGTCGAGCACAGTTTTTAGCTTGGTCAAGGACACTGTCAAAAGTGATTTCACCAGATTCTACTTGTTCCTTTGTTTTCAGCACAAAATCCGTTGCCTGTTCCTTCACTTCAGTTAGTTTCTCACAAACCTGCTCTCTAGCATATTCTGGATCTTCTCTCAAATCATCTAGAAAATCCTGAGCTTGACTACAAACTTGCTTACCCTTGTCACTCGTCAAAAACAAAGCAAGAGCTGCACCTGAAACTGTTCCTAAAAGGATAGAGGATAGTTTTCCCATAAGATTTCTCCTTTTTTATTTTTTGAAAAATTTACTTGCGACACGAAGAGCTGACAAGCCTGCACCTGTTTTGATGGTCTTTGAACCAGCAGATGAAGCTTTTTTGCCTAAGACACGTGCATGTTGGTTGAGATCAGATACTGACTCTGACAAGTCAGCCACCGCCGTAAAGAGTGGATCAATCGTCGCAACTTTGACATTGATATCGTCTGCTAACACATTGACCTTAGCCAACAATTCATTGGTCTGATGCAAGGTAACGTTCACATCTGAGCTCAACGTTTTGATGGTTTTCTCAGTCTCATCAATCATACGACCTGCTTTTTGAATCGTGATTGTCAAATAGACTAAACAGACAATCAAAGCAATCGCAACAAGTATATATGCAACTTCTAACATTTAGTTTTCCTCCTCTGTATGATAGAAAGGGGCTTTCTTTCGATTTTGATAAAGTATGATAAAAATACCAAGTCCGATAAGGACAACTGATAACCATTGGGAAACTCGCAGACCAAAGAACATGAGACTATCCGTCCGCATCCCTTCGATAATCATACGACCAAAGCCATACCAAATCAAGTAGAAAGCAGTGAT
>CAUVGG010000131.1:0-2862 GCA_963551305.1 uncultured Streptococcus sp. | reverse complement strand
AGGAATGATCAATGGATTTCCATGAAATCGTCTTGGCAAGCTCAACCTTTTTAATTCTCCTGTGCGAACCATCTTATCTAACTCATCTGTAGAAGTTGCTGTAAGAAATATCTTTACCCCCTCAATCTTTACACACTTGTTTACAGCGTAGTAAAGCACAGGATTGTCAACATAAGGAAAGGCATCTACTTCATCCACTATCAACAAATCAAAAGCATGATGAAATTTTAACAGCTGGTGAGTTGTTGCAACAACTAGTGGCGTTCGAAAATAGGGCTCTGCTCCGCCATGAAGCAGTGCTATCTCACAAGCAAAGTCATTCTGCAGTCGCTTATACAATTCTAAACATACATCAATTCGAGGACTAGCCAAACACACTGAACCACCATCATTAATCACTTTGGCTACAACTTGATAAATCATCTCTGTCTTTCCAGCTCCCGTGACAGCATGAACTAAGGTCGGTTCTCTCTTTTCAACTGCTCGAATCAATCCCTCGGACACCTTCTCCTGAAAAGGGGTTAACTGACCACGCCATTTGAGAACATCTTGCTTCGGAAAATCCTCCTGCGGAAAATAGTATAAAGCTTGATCACTCCTGACTCGCTTCATCAGTAAACACTCCCTACAATAGTAAGCACCGATAGGCAAATACCATTCTTCTAGAATGCTACTATTACACCGTTGACAGAAAAGTTTTCCCTTCTCTTTTCTCATTGCTGGCAGTTTCACGCTCATCTGACGTTCTTCTTCAGTTAATTCTTTCTCAGTAAACAAGCGTCCGAGATAATTTGGATTTACTTTCATACTTTAATATTCGTAAAAATCTAGCGCTTTAGATAATTTTTTAGTACAATTAAATCATGGAATTTAGAACAATTAAAGAGGACGGGCAAGTCCAAGAAGAAATCAAAAAATCCCGCTTTATCTGTCATGCAAAACGTGTCTATAGTGAAGAAGAGGCTCGTGACTTTATCACTGCCATCAAAAAAGAGCACTACAAAGCTACTCATAACTGCTCTGCTTTCATTGTAGGGGAACGTAGTGAGATCAAGCGTACGAGTGATGATGGCGAGCCTAGTGGTACTGCTGGAGTCCCTATGCTTGGCGTCTTAGAAAATCATAATCTTACGAATGTCTGCGTAGTGGTTACTCGTTACTTTGGGGGAATTAAGTTAGGCGCTGGCGGTTTGATTCGCGCTTATGCAGGTAGCGTAGCTTTGGCTGTCAAAGAAATTGGTATTATTGAAATCAAAGAGCAAGCTGGTATAGCCATTCAGATGTCCTACGCTCAGTATCAAGAATATGGCAATTTTCTTAGAGAACATAATCTCATGGAACTCGAGACAACCTTCACAGATCAAATTGATACCATAATTTATGTTGATAAGGAAGAGAAAGAAAATACCAAGGCTGCTCTTGTGGAGTTTTTTAATGGAAAGGTTACTTTAACAGATCAAGGTTTACGAGAAGTTGAAGTTCCTGTAAACTTGGTGTAAATAAAAAATATAAATAGTACTTACTAAATTTATTCGCAAATTTACAGCTTAGATGCTTGATATAAAAAAATCCTATCGCTTCGATAGGATTTCTATATTTTACAAATAGCCTTGAGCGCGTTATACTAGTATCATCTTATACAAAGAGGTATATCTATGGCTATTTATAATAATATTACTGAACTAATCGGACAAACACCGATTGTTAAACTTAACAACATTGTTCCAGAGGGTGCTGCAGACGTCTATGTTAAACTAGAAGCCTTTAACCCTGGATCGTCAGTAAAAGACCGTATTGCCCTTAGCATGATTGAAAAAGCGGAACAAGATGGTATTCTAAAATCGGGTGCTACCATTGTTGAAGCAACGAGTGGAAACACTGGCATCGGTCTTTCATGGGTTGGTGCCGCTAAAGGATATAAAGTTGTTATCGTCATGCCTGAAACGATGAGTGTAGAACGACGCAAGATTATCCAAGCTTATAGTGCTGAACTCGTCCTCACTCCTGGTAGCGAAGGAATGAAAGGGGCTATTGCCAAAGCTCAGGAAATCGCTGCTGAACGTGACGGCTTCCTTCCACTCCAATTTAATAACCCAGCTAACCCAGAAGTACACGAAAGAACAACAGGAGCTGAAATACTGGCTGCTTTCGGTTCTGATGGACTAGATGCTTTTGTGGGTGGTGTTGGTACTGGTGGAACGATCTCAGGTGTTTCTCACGCTCTTAAAGCAGCAAATTCAAACATTCAAGTTTATGCAGTTGAGGCAGACGAGTCAGCTATCTTGTCTGGTGAAAAACCAGGGCCTCACAAAATTCAAGGCATCTCAGCTGGATTTATTCCTGAAACACTTGATACAAAGGCCTATGATGGTATCGTCCGCGTAACGTCAGATGATGCTCTAGCACTTGGCCGTGAAATTGGTGGAAAAGAAGGCTTCCTTGTTGGGATTTCTTCAGCTGCAGCGATTTACGGGGCAATTGAGGTTGCCAAGAAATTAGGTACAGGGAAGAAAGTCCTTGCTTTAGCACCGGATAACGGCGAACGTTATTTGTCTACAGCACTCTATGAATTTGAAGTGTAGTCTCCTAAATGCACTTAGCCCTTATTAAAGGGCTTTTTATATACTCATTCTAAAACAAAGTTTTGGGGCAGATAAAGGCTTGTTGGGGTTACAAGAGATGTGATCTGAGAGGTAAGCGTCAAGCAAGAATTAACATGGGATTCATACTCATGGCCAACAACCTCTTAAAATACAATGAGAGAGGGAGTCAAAATTAAAAAGCTAGAGTTCCTCAATTGGAAATCCCTAGCTTTTTTATGGCTGAGAACTATTTGTCTCAGATTTTTTAGTTATTCAAAGC
>CAUVGG010000130.1:0-2884 GCA_963551305.1 uncultured Streptococcus sp. | reverse complement strand
CCATCTCTCAAAAGATAAAAGAGCATGAAGGGTACGATAATAACCGCTACAATGACCTGGGAAACACTACTGATAAAGGCGCTAACCCAGTTAACAGCTTGAGAAGAGATTTTGCTGGCCCACATCGTCGCTTCTGTAGAAACATTTGCAAGTACTTGCTCTAACTGAGGTCTAAAATCATCTGGCAAGCGTTTGGTTACAAGATCATTGATAACACGGTCAGCATCTTCGAGGTAACTAGGCACATTCTTTGCAAAATTTAAGACCTGGCGTTGAAGATTTGGAATAGCGACTGCCAGACCCCAAATGATAAAAATTCCAATAATGACAAAAACAATACTGATAGCAAGCACACGATTAATTTTGTGCTTCTCCATCCAGTCCACAATCGGATTGAGGAGGTAATAAAGTAAACCAGATAAAATAACTGGCAACATGACAACTCCTAGAAAATCCAAAACCGGTAAAAAGATAAAACTAATCTTACTTAGAATGAAAAGATTCAAGCCCAGTAACAAGGTCACTAAGAATACAGTAATAGCTTTATTATCTAAAAACCACTTAAAAAACCAAGATAGGCTAAAATGTTTCTCTTTATGTTCCATAAATACATCCTTTCTGTCATTCTCTCATTATACCATTTTTAGACTAAAATAACTCTTTTTTTAAGTGCTTACATAGATAGACAAAAAGAAAAATCTCCTCAATTGAGGAGATTTATTTAATCTTTAATATGACTTGATAGTTGTTTTTGGTATTCTTCGTTTGATTTTGCTTTTTCTTCAGCAAATTTCTTGCGAAATTCTTCCATTTCTTTACTTGTCACAATCTTATCTTGAATCTTCAGATATTTATAACTGTTTTCGCCTGTTTTATCACCGACCCAACCATCTGCTCCTGTTCCTGGAACTTTCTTTGTAACAAGCATTTGGGCACCGTCTGAGTGTACAGGAATAACTAGAGCACTATCTGTCAACCATGCTTGAGCTTTAGCATATTTTGAATAACGTTTTTCGAGATCTGTTTTCTCACTGTTAGCATCATCAAGTAATTCTTTGTATTTATCCAATCCTACTGCCTTAATGGCTGAACTATCTGATCCTGGTGCAATACCAAGTGCTCCAAGAAGAGTTGGTCCAGATGTTGGATCAAATGCATCAAGATAGGTTGATGGATCTGCATAGTCTGGGCTCCATCCACTGTTAGGATTGATATCCCAGTCGATATTGTCTTTTGAAGTTGCAAGAACGGTCATACTTCCCAATTCATCATCAGAAACTTGTTGGATATCAACCACCACATTTTCAACTCCAAGAGCTTCCTCTATTGATTGTTTATACGATTGAGCTTGACGTACAAAATCTGTTTGAGTAGAGGAAACTGGCAAGTCCAAATGAATAGGGAACTGAACACCGTCGGCTTGAAGAGTTTTCTTAGCCGCTTCAAGTTTGGTTTTAGCTTTCTCTACATTATGAAGTGAATCTTGTGCATCATCTAGGCTAACATCGCTCCAAGCAGTATCCAACTTGTCAAGTTCTGCTTTTGTTACTTGACCAAAAGATTGATCTCCAATTTGAACAAACGTTGGAGGTGTAAAGCTAGTACGTAATTTACGAGGGGCAACTTCATCACCAAATACTTGAGAGACAGCAGCCTTACGATCTGCTCCAAAAGCCAAAGCTTGGCGGAAATCTTTGTTCAACAAAGCTTTCTTAGTAGATGTCTTTTCTTCGTCCGTTGTTTTAGAAGTATGGTTATAGGCTACACGGTCAATATTAGTTGAAATGTAGTAGCTACCTCCTCTTTGTTGACCATACACAATGTTGTCTTTGTATTTTTCTTTGAATCGCTCATAGTTTGCAGAATTCTTAAAGAGGGGAGCTGCTGGGTAGTGGCCTTCATCAAAACCACGACCAAGAGAGTCTGCATCTTGACCATCAAAGAAGGTCAATTTTATATCATCAATAAAGACATTTCCTTTATCCCAATAGTTTTGGTTTTTTGTCATCTCGATTGAAGATTTCGATGTGAGACCTTTCAGAAGGTAAGGACCATTGTATAGAATACTTGTAACATCAGTAGGTTTACCAAAATCATCCCCCTTAGAGGCTAAAAAGTCTTCATTGATTGGTGCCAAAACACCCATCGTTGTCTTGGAATTCCAGAAAGATTCAGGATTATTAAGCGTATAAACAAGAGTATAATCATCTGTCGCCTTAATTCCAACAGTAGAAAAATCATTTGTTTTCCCGTTAATATAATCATCTAACCCTTTGATTGAATCCTGTACGAGATAGAGGGCTTGTGATTTCTTAGCGACAGCATGTTTCAAACCTGTCACGAAATCCTGAGCCTTTACTTCACCATATTCCTCGCCTTCATTAGTGTACCACTTAATCCCTTTCCGGATTTTATAGGTGTAAGTCAAACCATCTTTAGAAACACTCCAGTCCTCTGCTACAGACGGCACAAGATTTCCATATTGGTCATTCTCAAGCAAACCATCGATGACATTCCCAGTCACCTGTTTGGTACTGGAATTTCCAGAAACTGTATAGTCCAAAGTTGCAGGATCCGATGAGAAGACATAAGTATAAGTCACAGGTTGGTTGGCGTTTTTACCACCAGACGAACAAGCTGCTAGTAGTGCTGATGACAACACTGCTACTGCAGCCATTAGAAAAATACGTTTTTTCATAAGACACTCCTTTAAATCAAATATATCATTATTATATCACTTTGATTTTTGAAAGCAAGGTAAAAACTAAATAAATCTCCCTAAGATGTTTTCTGTAATTTTCAAAAAATGATGAAAGTCAGTTAAGAATTTCATTTTGTGGTATAATGAACTTATCATTATTAAGAGGTATGGACATGAAAGAAA
>CAUVGG010000129.1:0-2886 GCA_963551305.1 uncultured Streptococcus sp. | reverse complement strand
TTATGACAGAAAAAAGACTGGCTTGGGATGAGTACTTTGCAGCCCAGGCCTTACTGATTGCCAATCGTTCTACTTGTAAACGCGCCAAAGTAGGAGCTGTCCTAGTCAAGGATAATAAGGTCATTTCAACAGGTTACAATGGTTCTGTATCAGGAACGGAGCACTGTATTGACCACGAATGTCTTGTCATTGAAGGACACTGCGTCCGAACCCTTCATGCCGAGGTCAATGCCATCTTACAAGGAGCCGAACGTGGGGTTCCCAAAGGATTCACAGCTTATGTGACCCATTTCCCTTGTCTGAACTGTACAAAACAACTCTTACAAGTCGGTTGCAAACGTGTAGTTTATATCAACCAGTACCGAATGGATGACTATGCCCAGTACCTTTATCATGAAAAAGGCACCGAGTTGACCCATTTACCATTAGAGACTGTTCAGACAGCTCTCCAAGAGGCAGATTTGATTTAAAAATTAATAAAAATAAATGGTTTAGAAAGCTTTTTAAACCGTTTTTTGATATAATAAGAAGAATAAATTGAAAGAAGGAATTCAGAAAATGGGAAAAATTGAAGTCATTAATCATCCACTCATTCAACACAAATTGTCAATCTTGCGACGTACAGATACTTCTACAAAAGCTTTTCGTGAACTAGTAGATGAGATTGCGATGTTGATGGGATATGAAGTACTTCGTGATCTTCCACTTGAAGACGTGGAAATCGAAACACCTATCACAAAGACCGTTCAAAAACAATTGGCTGGGAAAAAATTGGCGATTGTCCCAATCTTGCGTGCAGGTATCGGGATGGTAGATGGCCTCTTGAGCTTAGTTCCAGCAGCCAAAGTTGGTCATATCGGTATGTACCGTGATGAAGAAACCCTTCAACCAGTTGAATACTTGGTGAAATTGCCTGAGGATATTGACCAACGTCAAATCTTTGTCGTTGATCCAATGCTTGCAACAGGTGGCTCAGCAATCTTGGCTGTAGATTCGCTTAAAAAACGTGGCGCTTCAAATATCAAGTTTGTCTGCCTAGTATCTGCTCCAGAAGGAGTGAAAGCTCTTCAAGAAGCACACCCAGATGTAGAAATCTTTACAGCAGCCTTGGATGAACGCTTGAACGAACACGGTTATATCGTTCCAGGTCTTGGAGATGCTGGAGACCGCTTGTTCGGTACTAAATAAAATCCCAAAGTAAATAGTGAAACTAGAAGTTCGTTTTTGACTTGAAAGGAGGTTGAGTTTTTGTTTCTGTTTAGAGAATAGAGCAAAAATTTGACCTTTTTTGACCAAAAAGATATAATAGTTCTGTATTGAGTCGTAAGACTAAGAAAATTCAACATAAAAGGAGAAATGAATGATTCCTGTAGTTATTGAACAAACAAGCCGTGGAGAACGTTCCTATGATATTTACTCTCGTCTTCTGAAAGACCGCATTATCATGCTAACAGGTCCAGTTGAAGACAATATGGCCAACTCAGTTATCGCCCAGTTGCTCTTCTTGGATGCCCAAGATAGCACAAAAGATATTTACCTTTATGTCAATACACCTGGAGGTTCTGTTTCAGCTGGTTTGGCAATCGTTGATACCATGAACTTTATCAAGGCAGATGTCCAAACAATCGTTATGGGGATGGCTGCATCCATGGGAACTGTCATTGCATCAAGTGGAGCAAAAGGCAAACGTTTCATGCTTCCAAATGCAGAGTACATGATTCACCAACCAATGGGTGGAACAGGTGGTGGTACCCAACAAACCGATATGGCAATCGCTGCAGAGCACTTGCTCAAAACTCGTAAGACTTTGGAGCAAATCCTTGCAGATAACTCTGGTAAATCAGTCGAGCAAATCCATGCAGATGCAGAACGTGATTACTGGATGAGTGCCCAAGAAACACTTGAATATGGCTTTATCGATGAAATCATGGCCAATAATTCGTTAAGCTAAGCAACCTAGAAAGCAAACTCGACGGAGTTTGCTTTTTTTGATATAATAGGAGAAGATTTCTTAGAAAGAGGATTCCTCATGTTTGAAAAAACAAATCGATCAGGATTAATCATCTATCTCTACTATAATCGAGATGCAAAAAAACTTCAGGAATACGGTGATATCTGTTACCATTCCAAAAAACATCGTTACTTGCAGCTCTATGTTCCAACTGAGGAGCTAGATGACTTAGTTGAGAGATTAGGTAAGGAAAGATATATCAAGAAAATTAGACGGTGTCACATTCAAGAGTTAGAAACTCCTTTTGTTGGCAATCTCTATCGAAATGAAGAAAACGTTATCATTTAAAAAAGTGAATAAAAAGGTTGACAATTTTCTGATAATTCGGTATATTCTTAACATACTATTTTTGAAACAACTATAAGGAGATTAAAAATGAAGAAAAAATTTGCCCTATCTTTTGTGGCTCTTGCTAGCGTAGCTCTTCTCGCTGCCTGTGGAGAGGTCAAGTCAGGAGCGTCAAATACAACTGGTAACCCAGTAGACGAAAAGACTATCAAAATCGGTTTTAACTTTGAAGAAACAGGTGCTGTAGCTGCCTATGGTACTTCTGAACAAAAAGGTGCTCAACTTGCTGTTGATGAAATCAATGCTGCAGGTGGTATCGATGGAAAACAAATCGAAGTTGTGGATAAAGATAACAAATCTGAAACTGCTGAGGCTGCCTCTGTTACAACTAACCTAGTGACCCAATCAAAAGTTACAGCTATCGTAGGACCTGCGACATCTGGTGCAACTGCTGCAGCTGTAGCCAACGCTACTCAAGCAGGGGTTCCATTGATTTCACCAAGTGCGACTCAAGATGGATTGACCAAAGGTCAAGAATATCTATTTATCGGAACTTTCCAAGATAGCTTCCAAGGGAAGATTATTTC
>CAUVGG010000128.1:0-2909 GCA_963551305.1 uncultured Streptococcus sp. | reverse complement strand
AGGACAATCGAAATACCGATAAGGATTAGAGCTACTTCTATTGGTAATTGCGCTACATTTCCCACATTTGTCATTTTCGCAACAATCGCATTGATTGGGAATGTCGCAAGAAAGGTAATCGCGATACCGAGCACCCCAGAGATCAATCCTTCAATGGCTGTTTCAGCAGTGAAGATACGACGAATATCTTTCTTCGAAGCCCCCATTGCACGTAGGATTCCGATTTCTTTTGTACGTTCGAGAACTGAAATGTACGTGATAATCGAAATCATTATAGAAGATACAATGAGTGAGATGGCCACAAAGCCAACGAGTACTGTTGTCACTACGCCAACCAATGTCGTAATTGAAGACATGATAGTTTGGATATCATCTGAATAAGCGAGTACCTTATCGTCTTCTCCAGCTTCTTTTTTCGCTGTGTTATAGGCGTTTATGAACTCTTTTAAGTCTTGTTTTTGTTGGAACGAAGAGGTGTAGAGCTCAATGGCAGCTGGTTTGGATTTGTTGATGACGCCCATTTTTGCGAGGTTTTCCTCGTAAGTTGAAGCCGAATTGTCGTTATATTGTTGGACATACTGCGCTTGTTCTTCAGGCGTCATTTTGGCCAACTGAATTTTTTCTTCTTCGGTTAAATTCTCCGAACTGAATGGTTTAGGATCTTTGGCAAATTCTTTACCCGTAAATACATTTAGATTTTGATTGGATTCCTGTTCCTTAACGATATCACTATTTTGAATGTATTCGGAAGTGTAATCAATGAGGGTGCTTGTGTAGGCGATTCCTCCTGAAGGAGCATTCACGCTTGAACTTGTGCCGTCTTTTTGGCGAAGGACACCCACAATTTTAAGTTCGATCCCATTCTCGATTTGAGTTTTCATATAAGAAGCATTATCAATCTTATTGACCCATAAGTTATTTTCTTTCACAAAACGGTTTGTATTAACAACTGCTTTGAAAGTTTTTCCTATAAAATCACTATATTGATACGTTTGAGAAGAGAGTTCGTCGAGCTTCTTCGTATCGTTCAATTCACTGGGATCTTTGATACGCAAACTATAGAGCAACAAGTCGCTAATTTGATTGTTTTCATCTACGATAAGGACGAGCTCGGACTTATCTTGTGGGAAGCGTCCTTCCAACACGTCGTACTTGCTTTCTAGCATTGAAGAATCACTAGAAAGTTCACTCCAGTAGTTGAGGTTTTGTAAGTATCCCTTCATCGTTTGATTCGCTGTTTCTACTTCATCAGCTAAGGTTGAAGGCAGAATACTTTTGGGTCCGTTGGAAGTATCACTTGCATAGATAAACGGTTGTAAATTGTATCGGTAACGAATGTCTTTTGTGAGAGATTCGACCTTCGAAGTGTGTTCCTCCAAGTATGTCTTGAAGGAAGCTAGGTCGTTCTTTCCGATTTGTTTTTTCAATAAATTCGTTAAAATCGTATTGATACCGAGCTCATGATTATCCTTGTAAGGCTTCTCGCTCAAATCTGGAGAGGTCGCCAACAAGTTACTCTGGTTCTGCTCGCTAATCGTCAGTGGAAGAGAGACGAGGGTATCTTCCTGCACCTTTTTAACGTAGTCACTCACACCATTGGAAAGGGCTAAGATAAGAGCAATCCCGATAATCCCGATAGAACCCGCAAAAGCTGTTAGTAAGGTACGACCTTTCTTCGTCAATAGGTTATTAAAGGAAAGTACAAGGGCGGTTATAAAGCTCATCTTCGTCTTCGTAAACTGAATGTCGCCTTGTTTGGTTTCTTCGGTTGGTTCGTATGGATTCGAGTCACTTAAGATGCTTCCATCTAATACTTGTACGATACGAGTGGAGTACGCCTGTGCCAGCTCTGGGTTATGCGTCACCATGATGACGAGACGTTCCTTGGCGATGTCTTTTAATAATTCCATGATTTGAACAGAAGTCTCCGAATCGAGCGCTCCAGTCGGTTCGTCGGCTAAAACGACTTTTGGATTATTGACAAGGGCACGCGCAATCGCGATTCGTTGCATTTGTCCCCCAGACATTTGGTTTGGTTTCTTATATAAATGGTCTTTTAGGCCAACACGTTCGAGCGCTTCGATGGCACGTTTCTTGCGTTCCGCTTTGGAAACACCAGAAAGCGTCATCGCAATCTCGACGTTTGAGAGTGCCGTTTGGTGCCCGATGAGATTATAAGACTGAAAGACGAAACCGATGGTGTGGTTTCTGTAGCTATCCCAATCGCGGTCTTTAAATTGCTTTGTTGATTTTCCTTGGATGAGTAAATCACCAGATGTGTATTGGTCGAGTCCCCCGATGATATTTAATAGGGTGGTTTTCCCAGAACCCGATTGCCCGAGAATGGAGACAAACTCATTCTCACGGAAGCGAATCGAGATATCCTTTAGCGCGTGGAATTCTTGATCGCCCGTATGATAGACTTTTGAAATGTGTTGTAGCTGTAACATCGCCTATCTCCTTTCAGTGATATATGTAGTCTATCACAATTTCATAATGGAGTAAATATGTTACATTTACAATTCATCAAAAATAATCAACAAATAGAAAATCGACTTCTTATGCATGATAATGTCCATGACTTTGACCTACTTCCAACTCCTCAATTTTTCGCTTATGGGTTTGGTGACTTGCCAGGTTTGCATCAACTTCAATGGTAACATTTTGAAAGCCATAATCTTTGAGTAAATTACGAATGGATTCTTTACAATACTCTATATGTTCAATCTCTTCTAGGCAAACATGAACAATGGCATTTTTTTCCAAACCATCCATAGTCCAGAGATTGAGCTGATTAACACTGGCCACATGGTCCAATTGCTCCAAGTTATTCTTCACTTGTTTGATATCTACTCCTTCTGGCACAGCATCTAGGAAAATTTTCAGCGTGCTCCAAAAGCGAGGAATGG
>CAUVGG010000127.1:0-2909 GCA_963551305.1 uncultured Streptococcus sp. | reverse complement strand
ATGGTTTCTTTAACTTCTGGGTCAATTCCTTCACCGAGGTATTCCTTAGGCAAAGCGATTTTCATGCCCTTGATATCTTGCCCGATTTTTGAAGTAAAGTCGGCAATGCGGACAGGAGCAGAAGTAGAGTCTTTGGCATCTTCGCTGGCAATAGCGTTGAGCAAGAGGGCATTTTCTTTAACAGTTGGTGCGAAAGGTCCGATTTGATCTAGTGAGCTACCGAAAGCAATGAGACCGAAACGTGAAATCGTTCCGTAGGTTGGTTTGAGACCAACAATCCCGTTGAAGGCAGCAGGTTGGCGGATGGAACCACCAGTATCAGAACCAAGTGACAAGCGAACTTGGCCTGAAGCTACAGAAGCAGCAGAACCACTTGATGATCCACCAGGAACCTTGCTGTGGTCCCAAGCATTTTTAGTCGCACCGTAGTGAGAAGTCTCACCTGAACCACCCATGGCAAACTCGTCCATGTTGGTTTTTCCGACAACAATCATGCCCTTAGCTTTGGCATTGGCAACGGCTGTCGCATCAAAGATAGGCTCGTAGTTGTAGAGCATTTTTGAGGCTGCAGTTGTGAGGATACCGTCTGTAGAGATATTATCCTTAACAGCCAATGGAATTCCTGAAAGGACATTGTCCGCGTCAATTCCAGCTTCATCAATAGCCTTAGCTTGTGCAAGGGCTTGCTCCTCAGCGATGGTTACAAAAGCGTTGATAGCTTTCTCGCGAGACTGGATATCTTCAAGAGTTGCTTGGGTCAATTCAGTTGCAGAAATTTCCTTAGAGACAAGGAGGCTGTGCAAGTCTTCAATAGTTTTGTTATTAAAAGTCATTAGGCATCTCCTCCATCATCTAGGATAGCTGGTACCTTGATATAGTAGTTTTCTTTTTCAGGTACGTTTTTAAACAAGCGGTCACGGTCTGTTCCTTCTTCAGCCACATCCGGGCGGAGTACAGTCTTACGGTCAGCCATGGTCGTAGTAGGTGCGACACCAGTTGTGTCGACTTCGCCCAGCAATTCAACCATGTCAACAATTTTAGACAAGGTTGTCGCAAAGGCAGCAGTTTCTTCTTCAGAGAATCTTAATTTTGAAAGATTGGCAACGTGTGTTACCTCTTCTTGCGTAATTTTCATCTTGCATCCTTTCGTGAAATGATGATTTTTAGTCTGTTCTATTTTACCATATTTTCCTATAAATAAGGGAGCCAAACTGAAAAGAAATAGAAATTGAAAAATCGCTTTTAATTCGCTATAATGGTTAAACTAGAGAATAGAGAAAATAAGAGTTAGGATAAAAATATGTTCCATCAATTTATCACCAGATCTCAGACGGTTCCTCCTCCTATTCCACTCTTTTGGTATGGGGCTATGATGCTTCTTTTAGTGCTTTGTATTTATGGAGCACTTGCTTATCACCAAAATCCGAAATTTGTCCGCTTGTTTAAGTGGATTCAGATTCTCCAGTTGCTAGCCCTATATAGTTGGTATGTTGGTTTTGGGATTCCATTTTCTAATAGCCTTCCATTTTATCATTGTCGTTTGGCTATGTTTGCGGTGGTTTTCTTGCCTGATAAATGGCGGAGCAAGCAATATTTTGCCCTCTTAGGAGCAAGTGGAGCGGTCTTTGCTTTGGTTTACCCCGTTTTTGACCCCTATGATTTTCCTCATATTACCAGTTTTTCATTTTTGATTGGCCACTATGCCCTTTTGGTGAATTCCTTGGTTTACTTGATGAATCACTATGATAAGACCTTGCTCAAGAAATATATGATTGTAGCCTATACCTTTATCCTCAATCTCTTTCTAGTTGGGGTTAATCAGGTGACGGGTGGAAATTATGGTCTCTTAAGAGATACACCGTTTATCTCGAATGCTCCTCTATGGCTAAAGTACCTCCTTGTGTCGGCCATCCTTTCACTGGCTCTTGTTCTCTTTGATATCTTGTTCAAGAAACGGTGGAAAAAGAGAAATCAGGCGCAATCTGTGCTCTAGCTTGCCTTTTCATCGGATGAGCAATTGAAAAACTCCCCAAAATCCGATATAATGGAGAGTTGAAAGGAATAGTAAAATCCAATGTAAAAATCATTCTTAACTACTGAAACAACTAAAAATAGAAAATCAAAGAAAGAGAACTTATGACTATTCAAGAAGAAATCAAGAAACGCCGTACCTTTGCCATTATTTCTCACCCGGACGCGGGGAAAACAACCATTACTGAGCAGTTGCTCTACTTTGGGGGCGAGATTCGTGAGGCTGGTACGGTAAAAGGAAAGAAAACAGGGACTTTTGCCAAGTCTGACTGGATGGATATCGAGAAACAACGTGGTATTTCGGTAACCTCATCTGTCATGCAGTTTGACTATGATGGCAAGCGCGTCAACATCCTTGACACCCCAGGGCACGAGGACTTCTCAGAAGATACCTATCGGACCTTGATGGCGGTGGATGCTGCGGTCATGGTCGTGGACTCTGCCAAGGGTATCGAGGCCCAAACCAAGAAATTGTTTGAGGTTGTGAAGCACCGTGGCATCCCAGTCTTTACCTTTATGAACAAGCTGGACCGTGACGGTCGTGAGCCACTGGACCTCTTGCAAGAACTAGAAGAAGTCCTAGGTATTGCGAGCTATCCTATGAACTGGCCAATCGGGATGGGGAAAGCCTTTGAAGGCTTGTATGACCTTTATAACCAACGCTTGGAGCTCTATAAAGGGGGTGAGCGTTTTGCCAGTCTGGAAGAAGGGGATAAGCTCTTTGGAAGCAATCCTTTCTACGCTCAGGTTAAGGACGACATCGAACTTTTGCAAGAAGCGGGAAATGAATTTTCAGAAGAAGCTATTTTAGCGGGTGAATTAACACCAGTCTTCTTTGGTTCAGCCTTGACAAACTTTGGGGTGCAGACCTTCCTTGA
>CAUVGG010000126.1:0-2937 GCA_963551305.1 uncultured Streptococcus sp. | reverse complement strand
TTCAATGATTACTTTCTGAATGTTTAAATTATATCATTTTTCAATTACTTGTCAATACTATTTTTAGAATTTTTCAAACAATTCAAAAACTTCCCCTTGAAAAAAGAGGAAGTTTGTAGAATATTAGCCTGAATTACGCAAACCGGTTGCAATTCCGTTGATAGTTGTATGGATTAGTTTTTCTTCGTCTACCGACAATTCACCACGACGTTGACGTTTAATCAACTCCAACTGGATATAGTTAAGGATATTAAAGTAAGGCATACGATAGTTTAGACTGTCTTTTAGATAAGAGTTTTCTGCCAAGAGTTCGTCATAACCTTCAATAGCTAGAATAACGTTCTTGGTCAATTGCCATTCATCTAAAATAGTGTAGTAGATAGCCTGCACTTCTTCATCTTCACAGAGCTTGGCATATTCAAAAGCAATGTTCATGTTAGACTTAGATAAGACCATGTCTACATTGGAAAGCAAAGATTGGAAGAAAGGCCAGTTTTGGTACATATCACGAAGAAACTCGATATTCTTTGGATCTTGATCAATAAACTCTTTAAAGCTTGATCCTACACCATACCATCCAGGGAACATGACACGACTTTGTGACCATGAGAAGACCCAAGGGATGGCACGCAAACCACCGATTTCAGTGATGGTCTTACGAGCTGCAGGACGCGAACCGATATTGAAGCTTGAAATAGCCTTGATTGGGCTTGACTCGAAGAAATAATCATAGAAATGTTCGTTTCCAAAGACCAAATCACGGTAGATATCGTAGCTACGGTCCACTACTTGATCCATGATAGACTCATAATGATTTGAGGTATTGGTATCGCTCTTTTTCTTGGTAATCATACGGTTAATGGCCGCGGATACCAACATTTCAAGGTTATAGTAGGCAGCGTCTTTGTTTCCGTATTTGTTTCCAATGACTTCTCCTTGCTCAGTCAGACGGATACGGTCCTTGATAGACTTGAGTGGTTGAGATGTGATAGCTTCATAAGTTGGACCACCACCTCGACCAACAGTACCACCACGTCCATGGAAGAAGGTGACTTTAACGCCAAATTCATCCCCGATAGCAGTCAGTTGTTGTTGAGCCTTGTAGAGTGTCCAACATGATGATAGATAACCACCATCTTTGTTACTATCAGAGTAACCAAGCATGATTTCTTGGTAGTTGTCTTTTGAAGCAATCCATTTTTTAGCCAATGGAAGAGAGAAGTATCTTCTCATGGTTTCTTCCGAGTGATCCAAGTCTTCAATCGTTTCAAAGAGGGGAACAATCTGAACGCGCGCTTTTTGAGCATCAACCAAGCCCACTTCCTTGAGCATGATGGCTAATTCTAGCATATCAGATACACTTGTTGCGTGAGAGATGATGGTTTGGCGAATGACATTTTCACCCAGTTTATCCTTCAACTTGCGGGCAGCTTTAAAGATAGACAGTTCTTTTTCAAGCAGTTCTGACCTTTCAGCATGAGTTGCTGAGAGGATTCGAGGGTCTTCTTCCAACTCTTTTAAGAGGAGGGCGCATTTTTCATCTTCAGAAAGATCGCTATAGTGGTCGTTGATGCCAGCAGATGCTAACAACTCAGCCACACAAGCTTCATGAACACTAGAATCTTGGCGCATGTCGATAGAAGCAAGGTAGAAGCCAAAGATTTCAACGGCTTGCATCAGTTCAACAAATTCTCCTGAAATCAGGTATTCCCCTTTATTCTCAAGGAGAGAATCTCGAATGGCCAACAAGTCTTGATAAAATTCATCTGCAGTAGCATATCTAGGCTGAAGATCCTTATCTTCAATGAAATAAGCCTTAGTTGCCTGCATCTTAGCTTGGATATCAAAAAGAGCACGACGATAGAGTTCTTTTTCGCGGTAAATGGAGTTATCTTGTGACTTGAGCGCCATCTCACGAACCTTGTCGCTGACATTCACGATGCTGGTTGAAAGTGAAAATTCACGATAAAGATTATAAATCTTTTCATCGTAGTAGTTCATGATGACTTCGCACTGAGTCAAGGCTGATTTGTTGAGGGTTTCCGCTGTTACGAAAGGATTTCCATCGCGGTCTCCTCCGATCCACATCCCCATAGTAATTGGTTTTGGATGTTGGAGCTCGATTCCTTGTTCTTTAGCCAATTTTTTATACTCAGCTGTCAAACGTGGAACAGCATTCAGGAAAGAACTTTGATAGTACTCCATCACGTTAGTGATTTCGTTGGTTACTTTCAATTTCTTCTCACGAATCATGTCTGTTTGCATGATAATTTCAATGTAACGACGGAGATCCATGTTCCATTTTTCTTTATTAATCAAGCCTAGTTTGACATCACGGTACTTGCGCAAAAGAGTATGGATATGGTTGGTCAAGTCCAGCATACTCTTGCGTTGTACTTGCGTTGGATGGGCAGTTAAGACAGGAACGACATTTAACTTTTCTAAAATTTCAGCTGCATTTTCTTTTTCAGCTACCATCTTTATGGTTGTAGACAATTTCCCTAGATAGTCTTGGTCAATATTGTTCTGGTGGTTAATTTTATAGGCTAAGTCCACATCCTCAGATATATTAATCAAGAGTGGAAGGATAGAGAAATAACGAGAAATGTAAATCATTTCTTCATTGGAAAGGCTAGTCACCAGTTCATTGAGTCCTTGATAGTTTTCATTTGTTGATAATTCCTTCAACTGCATGATTTTTTCAAAGGTCTCTGGCGCTAGCATATTTTTTGTAATATCTTCTAGTAGCTCTGTCAAAATCAAGACTTCTTCTTGGATGACGGCTTTATTACTATAGTTTTCTAATTTCTGAAGAGACATATATTTTTCCTTTCCATACAATCCTTACAGACCTTCAACAGTTTGAGATTCGTATTCTCTAATGAGTTTAGCACGTTTCTCGCTGGCATCGATATTTAATACAAGGGCAATGGCTAC
>CAUVGG010000125.1:0-2974 GCA_963551305.1 uncultured Streptococcus sp. | reverse complement strand
CTCGTCAGGGAGCGAACGTCTTTTTTGCTCCTGACAATCCAGTCACCGAGGAAGCGAAAAAAGCAGATCCAAATGCGAAAAGCAACTATGAAACAGCCATGGAAGCTGCCAAAACCATCAAGACAGAGATGAAAATCGTGCCCGTTAAAACCTTGCAGGATGCGATTGATTACCTTAAAAACAATCCCTAATTCGTAGAAAAATCGAAAACTAGCGCGCAAGCGGATAAGATGGTATAATAGTCAAATGGTTCAATTATTATTCACTCTAAGTAGTCATATACTCTTTATTTATTTGAGTTTTTACCTTTTAAAAGATCTTGTAAGATGGGAAAAGGTTTTAAAAGTGACCTCTACTAACGCAAAAAAAGTTCGTTTGTTGGTAGGCTTCTTTAGTATTGTAATGGGCTACATCTTGAGTTCATTCTTTATCAGTTTATACCAACTGTGGCAAGAAGCGCTTAGAGGACTATTATAAAATCAAAAGTAAAGGAAACAACTATGGAAAAAATTGTGGTTCAAGGCGGAGATAATCGTCTGGTCGGGAGTGTGACGATCGAGGGAGCAAAGAATGCAGTCTTGCCCTTGTTGGCAGCGACTATTCTAGCAAGCAAGGGTAAGACAGTCTTGCAGAACGTCCCAATCTTGTCAGATGTGTTCACCATGAATCAAGTAGTTCGTGGTCTGAATGCCAAGGTGGACTTTGATGAGGAAGCTCATATTGTCGAGGTCGATGCGACTGGTGATATCACGGAGGAAGCTCCTTATAAATATGTCAGCAAGATGCGAGCATCCATCGTTGTCTTGGGACCAATCCTTGCTCGTGTAGGCCATGCCAAAGTTTCTATGCCAGGGGGGTGCACCATCGGGAGTCGTCCGATCGACCTCCACCTCAAAGGTTTGGAAGCTATGGGGGCTAAAATCACTCAGGCAGCTGGTTACATCGAAGCCAAGGCAGACCACTTGCATGGCGCTCATATCTACATGGATTTCCCTAGTGTCGGCGCAACACAAAACCTCATGATGGCAGCAACTCTAGCTGATGGTGTGACAGTGATTGAAAATGCTGCGCGTGAGCCAGAAATTGTTGATCTCGCTATCTTCCTTAATGAAATGGGAGCCAAGGTCAAGGGAGCTGGCACAGAAACAATCACAGTGACTGGTGTCGAGAACCTCCATGGTACGACTCATACTGTAGTACAGGACCGTATTGAAGCTGGAACCTTTATGGTAGCAGCAGCCATGACAGGCGGGGATGTTCTCGTTCGTGATGCGGTATGGGAGCATAATCGTCCCTTGATTTCAAAACTACTTGAGATGGGTGTTGAAGTGACAGAGGAATCAGAAGGTATTCGTGTTCGTTCTCAACTTGAAAATCTCAAGGCTGTTCATGTAAAAACCTTGCCACATCCAGGATTTCCAACAGATATGCAGGCACAATTTACAGCTCTGATGACAGTTGCAAAAGGGGAATCAACCATGGTGGAAACGGTGTTTGAAAATCGCTTCCAACACTTGGAAGAAATGCGCCGTATGGGTTTGCATTCAGAGATTATCCGTGACACAGCACGTATTGTTGGGGGACAGGCTTTACAGGGGGCAGAAGTTCTATCAACAGACCTTCGCGCTAGTGCGGCTTTGATTTTGACAGGTTTGGTGGCGCAAGGAGAAACAGTTGTTGGTAAGTTAGTCCACCTTGATAGAGGTTACTACCGCTTCCATGAGAAGTTAGCTCAGCTAGGAGCAAAGATTCAGCGGATTGAGGTTAAGGATGAAGAATAAAAACATACGTTATGTACTCCGTCGCTTACTGTTGATTTTTATCGTACTCTTGCTGGGATTCCTCGCCTTAGGAATCGGCTTGATGATCGGCTATGGCATCTTAGGAAAGGGACAGGATCCATGGGCAATCTTGTCTCCAGCAAAGTGGCAGGAATTGATTAGCAAATTTACAGGAAATTAGGCTGGGAGACCAGTCTTTTTCTAAAGAAATAAGGAGAAAAATGAACAAAAAAACGAGACAGGCTCTGATAGGGCTACTCATATTCTTACTATTATCTGCTGGTAGCTATTATATCAAGCAGATGCAGTTGACATCAAACACGCCTAAAACCAAAGTTAGTCAGAAAAAACAAGCTTCAGAAGCTCCTAGTCAGGAGTTGGCTGAAAGTGTCTTAACTGAGTCAATCAAAAACCAAATCAAGGGTGATCTCGAGTGGAATGGAGCAGGGGCCTTCATTGTCAATGGCAATAAAACCAATCTAGATGCCAAGGTTTCTAGCAAACCCTATGCGGATAATAAAACAAAACCAGTCGGGAAAGAGACAGTCCCAACTGTTGCCAATGCCATCTTATCCAAAGCCACTCGTCAGTATAAGAATCGTGAAGAGACTGGAAATGGATCTACCTCTTGGACGCCACCAGGGTGGCATCAGGTCAAGAATCTAAAGGGGACCTATACACATGCAGTTGACAGAGGACACCTGCTGGGCTATGCCTTAATAGGTGGTTTGGATGGTTTTGATGCCTCTACCAGCAATCCCAAGAACATTGCAGTCCAGACAGCTTGGGCGAATCAAGCGCAAGCTGAGGATTCGACAGGTCAGAACTACTATGAGAGTTTGGTCAGAAAAGCCTTGGACCAGAATAAGAGAGTCCGTTATCGGGTGACGCTTCACTATGCGACAAATGAGGATCTAGTTCCATCCGCTTCACAAATCGAAGCCAAGTCTTCGGATGGTGAATTGGAATTCAATGTCCTGATCCCCAATGTTCAAAAGGGAATCCAGCTTGATTACCGAACAGGTCAAGTCACAGTGACAAACTAGAAACAATCTACAAAAGAACAAAAATCGCTCCTTTGTTTATCATACGATAAGGGAGCGATTGTATAAATTGGAAAATAATGTGATTCCTACGCTAATTTGTGATATAATGGAACACAAGATACTATTTTAGGAGAAGGACTATGGAAG
>CAUVGG010000124.1:0-2989 GCA_963551305.1 uncultured Streptococcus sp. | reverse complement strand
TGCAAGGATTTCATGGATTTGTATGGTTCCCTATCTGATCAAGAAAAGGAAATCCTGACGGATGCATGTAAGATTTTTGTTATCAAAGGGAAAGACGTTGCCCTAGCTAAAGGGGAATATTCAAACCTTAAAATCACAACTGTGACAGACTTGAAAATCGCGAAAAGCATGATTGAGAAAGACTAAGGCTATGATTAATCAAATTTATCAACTGACCAAACCAAAGTTTATCAATGTAAAATACCAAGAAGAGGACATTGATCAGGAAAATCATATCCTTATTCGCCCGAATTATATGGCAGTTTGCCATGCAGATCAACGTTACTATCAAGGAAAACGCGATCCAAAGATATTGGCTAAAAAGCTTCCTATGGCTATGATACATGAGTCTTGTGGAACTGTTATTTCAGATCCGACTGGGACTTATGAAGTCGGTCAAAAGGTGGTCATGATTCCAAATCAACCGCCTATGCAGAGTGACAAGGAGTTCTACGAGAACTACATGACAGGAACCTACTTCCTATCTAGTGGCTATGATGGCTTTATGAGAGAGTTTGTTTCTCTTCCGAAAGATCGTGTTGTGTCTTATAATGACATCGAGGACACAGTTGGCGCCATTACCGAGTTTGTGAGTGTCGGTATGCATGCCATGGATCGATTCCTACTTCTTGCTCATAGCAAGCGAGAGCGCATCGCAGTTATCGGAGATGGTAGTTTGGCCTTTGTGGTTGCAAATATTATCAATTACACCTTGCCAGAAGCAGAGATTATCGTCATTGGTCGCCATTGGGAAAAGCTGGAGCTCTTCTCTTTTGCAAAAGAGTGCTACATTACGGATAATATCCCAGAGGATTTGACCTTTGATCATGGATTTGAGTGTTGTGGTGGCGATGGTACAGGTCCAGCTATCAATGACTTGATTCGTTATATTCGTCCACAGGGAACGATTCTCATGATGGGAGTGAGCGAATACAAGGTTAATATCAATACACGAGATGCTTTGGAAAAAGGATTGTTATTAGTGGGATCGTCTCGTTCAGGACGCGTCGATTTTGAAAAGGCCATTCAAATGATGGAAGTTAAAAAGTTTGCGAATCGTCTTAAGAATATCCTTTATGTTGAAGAACCCGTGAGAGAAATCAAGGACATTCACCGTGTCTTTGCTACAGACCTTAATACTGCTTTTAAAACAGTATTCAAGTGGGAAGTGTAGAAGATGGAGGTTAATTGTGGAGAAACTCATCAAAGAAAAAATTTCTTCTTTACTATCTGAAGAAGAGCAAGTACTCAGTGTTGAACAGCTTGGAGGCATGACCAACCAAAACTATTTGGTCAAAACAACCAACAAACAGTATATTGTGAAATTTTTTGGTAAAGGGACTGAAAAACTCATCAATCGTCAAAATGAAAAGTACAATCTTGAACTTTTAGAGGATTTAGATTTAGATGTCAAAAATTATCTATTTGATATTGAGTCAGGGATTAAAGTAAATGAATACATCGAATCGGCAGTAACTCTTGATTCAACATCTATCAAGTCCAAGTTTGAAAAGATTGCACCAATTTTACAAACCATCCATGCTTCAGGGAAAGAATTAAGAGGAGAGTTTGCTCCTTTTGAGGAAATCAGAAAATATGAATCCTTGATTGAGGGATCTATCCCTTATGAAAACTATGAAGCTGTGAGAAAAGAAGTATTCTTGCTAGAGAAAAGATTGGCTGATTTGGGTGTTGATAGAAAATCTTGTCATATCGATTTGGTTCCAGAAAACTTTATCGAGTCACCACAAGGTCGTTTGTATTTGATTGACTGGGAATACTCTTCCATGAATGACCCGATGTGGGATTTGGCAGCACTTTTCTTAGAGTCTGAATTTACAAAGCAAGAGGAAGATGCTTTCCTTTCCTACTATGAAAGTGACAAAACGCCTGTGTCACGTGAGAAGATTCGTATCTATAAAATCTTGCAAGATACTATCTGGAGTTTGTGGACAGTGTACAAAGAAGCTCAAGGAGCTGACTTTGGAGATTATGGTATCAACCGTTACCAAAGAGCTGTCGAAGGTTTGACTTATTATGGAGGTTAGGATGAAGAATAAAAATGGTGTTTCTTTTGGTCTGCTCTCTGGTATCTTCTGGGGATTAGGTCTAACGATTAGTGCTTATATCTTTTCAATTTTTACAAATCTTTCGCCTTTTGTTGTGGCTGCCGCTCATGATTTCTTGAGTATCTTTATCTTGTTAGCTTTTCTTTTGGTAAAAGAAGGAAAAGTTCGCCTCTCTATTTTCTTAAATATTCGAAATGTGAGTGTTATAATCGGTGCTTTGCTAGCAGGACCAATTGGTATGCAAGCCAATCTTTATGCGGTTAAATATATTGGTAGTTCTCTAGCTTCATCTGTATCAGCTATTTACCCAGCAGTTTCAGTTTTACTCGCCTTCTTCATTTTGAAACACAAGGTTTCAAAGAATACGGTATTTGGTGTTTTCTTGATTATTGCAGCTATTATTGCTCAAACCTACAAGGTTGAACAAGTAAACTCGTTTTACATTGGGATTCTTTGTGCCCTTATCTGTGCCATTGCCTGGGGGAGTGAAAGTGTTCTCAGCTCCTATGCTATGGAAAGTGACTTAAGTGAGATTGAAGCCTTGTTAATCCGACAAGTAACTTCATTCTTGTCCTATCTTGTGATTGTACTCTTTTCTCACCATTCATTTGCAGAAGTGGCAGACGGACAATTACTAGGACTCTTGATTGTTTTTGCGGCCTTTAATATGATTTCCTATTTAGCTTATTATATCGCTATTAATCGTTTGCAACCTGCGAAAGCGACAGGTTTGAATGTGAGCTATGTAGTTTGGACTGTCTTATTTGCAGTTGTTTTCTTGGGTGCACCGCTAGATATGCTGACAATCATCACTTCACTTATTGTTATGGCTGGTGTTTATATTATTATTAAAGAATAAAGGAGATTCGTGTGAAAGCGAT
>CAUVGG010000123.1:0-3020 GCA_963551305.1 uncultured Streptococcus sp. | reverse complement strand
ATGTGTGGTAGCGTGATGCAGTCTACAGTGAACAATCCCATCGCAGAGCCTTATGTCTTAGGAATTTCTGCGGGTGCAACTCTAGGGGCAACTTTGAGCATCATTCTTGGTTTAAAATTGGTGATTAGCCTTGGAGCTTTCTTAGGAGCTATTTTGGCAACTATTGCTGTCCTCATCATTGCCTCTATGCAGGGAAGGATGACGACTTCTAGTCTGATCTTATCAGGAACGGTGGTCAACGCTCTCTTTCTGGCATTTTCCAACTTTATTATCTCTGTTGGCGCTAATGCGGACAGTGTGATGACCATTAAGTTTTGGACCATGGGTTCGCTTGCAGGGACTACCTGGTCTGACTTATTCTTGCCAACTATGGTGGTAGGAATAGCCTTTCTATTTTTCGCTACCCAGTATCGTGTTTTCAATGCGATGATGATGGGAGATGAGGCTGCTTTAACTTTGGGAATTCCCTTACGCTTCTATTGGTATCTTTACGTGACCGTTGTGGCTGTACTGACAGCAGTCTTAGTGGCAACCTGTGGGATTATTGGATTTGTTGGTCTCATTACTCCTCACTTAGCTCGAGGGTTAGTGGGAACGAATTACAGGAGGCTTTTTCCTATTGCGACCATACTTGGTTCCCTCTTTGTGGTCTGGGCAGATGTACTCTCCCGTATCATCATTCCAAATGCTGAGTTGCCTATTGGTATTTTCACAGCCTTAGTAGGTGCTCCCTTCTTTATCTACATTGTTGGAGGTAGGCGAAGGGAGGTGAGGGCCTGATATGGACTTGATTTGTCAGGATGTCCACTTTGGACTAGGAGAGAAAAAAATCCTCAAAGGAGTTTCTCTTAAGGTTGAGGGGCATCAATTTCATACGATACTAGGGCCAAATGGAAGTGGAAAAACCAGTCTGCTTAAACTCCTCTATCGTCAGGAAAAGGCGAATAAAGGCTTGATAAGACTAGATGGAAAGCCACTGGAGCATTGGTCACTCAAAGAAACAGCCAAGCAAATGGCAGTTGTAACCCAGTTTAATCAATTGCAGTTTGATTGTACAGTTGAGGAAATCGTCTTGCTGGGAAGAACTCCCCACCTCTCTTTTTTACAGAAGGAAAAGGAAAGGGATTATGCCCTCGTTCAAGATGCTCTCGTCAAGGTGGATATGCTTGAGAAGAAAACTCGTCTCTATTCGTCTCTGTCAGGGGGAGAGAAACAACGAGTCTTATTAGCCCGCGCCTTGGCGCAAGAACCGACTCTCTTGCTCCTAGATGAACCTACCAATCACCTGGATATCAAGTATCAGCTAGACTTGTTGGCCATTGTGAAGAATCTCAATATCAATGTTTTAGCTGTCCTACATGATATTCAACTTGCTTGTCGCTATTCGGATTATCTCTATCTGATGAAAGAGGGGGAAATCCTTTATCAAGGGTCTCCAAAGGAGAGCATCACTCCAGAGTCATTGCAAACTGTATACGGAGTTCAAAGTCAGGTTACTTGGACCGAGGATCAGCAAGCTATGATTCACTATTTATAAGAATGAAAAGGAAAACAAGATGAAAAAAACACTAAGCATTTTACTCGTAACAGTAGCTACCCTAACCATGACAGCTTGTGGCAATACTACTACAGAAAAAACTACCACACAGTCTAGCACAGAAACAAGTCAAAAGGCGAACACAGAGACGACTTATCCACTAACGGTCAAAACCTATGATGCTAAGGGAAATGAAGTCGAACAAGTCTTTGACAAGGCACCTGAAAAAGTTATCACCAACAATCTATCAACCACTGAAATCTTATTAGAGTTAGGCTTGAAGGATAAAATTGCTGGCATGCTTAACCCTGACAATGCTGTAACAGGTAAATACAAAGACGCGATTGCGACGATTCCTCAAATCGGTGATAAAAAAACAGTCTCACAAGAGACAGTCCTTTCTTATGAACCGGACGCAGTAATGGGTCGAAACATGATGTTTTCTGAAAAATCCTTGGGAACAGTTAGCACTTGGAATGAAAACAAAATCCCAGTCTATACGCAAAAAGCTTCTCTTTCAACGATTCAGCAAGATTTGGGAAATATTGTAGAAGATGTTAAAAATCTTGGAATGATTTTCAATGTTCAGGACAAGGCTAATGAATACGCAACCCAATTACAAGCTAAAATTGACGCTGTTAAGAAAGCAAACCCAGCAAGCCAAGGTGAAAAGAAAAAGGCTTTGATTATGGTTGCTTATAATGACGAAACCTTCGGTGCTTACAAGTCTGCTTTGCAAGAGAGCTTGTTGAATCAACTTGGTTATACCAACGTTGCAACGGGAACATCAGGCTTGACCTTGGAAAATCTCGTGTCAATGGATCCTGAGTTGATTATCTATGTGACCAGCGACCGCAATAAAAAATTGGATGCCAATGCAGTAGAGTTGATGAAGGCAAATGAAGTTTTAGAAAACGTTCCTGCAATTAAGAATCAAAAAATCATGACCATTTCTTACGATGAGTTGATGGACTATGGTCCAGCAGTGATTGATTCCCTTGAGAAAATCAATGACTTTATCAATAAATAATGAGTTTGATTGGGAAGGGATCCAAGTCAAGGTCAGCCTTCCTTCGACCTATGATTCCAGTCAAACCTATCCAGCGATTCTCTTGAATGATGGAAACTTGGATTTCCTATCCTCCCTTTCAGAATCTGTGATTTTAGTGGGCTTGACCTCTAAAAATCGCCTAGACGACTACACTCCCTGGAAGGAAGCTGCTCTGAGAGATGGAGCTCAAGATTTTGGCGGTCAGGCAAATGCCTATCATGGTCATTTATTTGGTAGTCTTTTAGAAAAGTTGCAGGCGCTTTATCGCCTGGACAAAAATCGCCTTGCCTATGGAGGTTACTCACTAGGTGGTTTGGCGGCAGTATACAGTCTTTTCCGTTTTGATAAGGTCTCCTGTATCTTCTCTATCTGTGGTTCCTTTTGGTATCCTGATTTTACGACTTATTGCAGGGAAGAAAAGGTGAAAAATTT
>CAUVGG010000122.1:0-3022 GCA_963551305.1 uncultured Streptococcus sp. | reverse complement strand
GCTAAAATTCTTTCTGAAAACTGGCAACAGCTCTTGCGTGGTGCAGGGGTCACTCTTTTAATCTCAATCATCGGAACTATCGTAGGTCTCATTATCGGTCTTGCCATTGGTGTCTTCCGTACGGCTCCTCTCTCTGAAAACAAAGTCATTTACGGCCTACAAAAACTAGTCGGTTGGATTCTCAATGTCTATATTGAAATCTTCCGTGGTACACCGATGATTGTTCAATCCATGGTTATCTACTATGGGACTGCTCAAGCTTTCGGTATCAACCTCGACCGGACACTGGCTGCTATCTTTATCGTCTCAATCAACACGGGTGCCTATATGACAGAAATCGTTCGTGGTGGTATTCTAGCAGTTGACAAGGGACAGTTCGAAGCTGCAACTGCTCTTGGTATGACCCACAATCAAACCATGCGTAAGATTGTCCTTCCTCAGGTTATCCGTAATATTCTACCTGCTACTGGTAATGAGTTTGTCATCAATATCAAAGATACCTCTGTATTGAACGTTATTTCAGTTGTCGAGCTTTATTTCTCAGGAAATACTGTGGCGACGCAAACCTATCAATACTTCCAGACCTTTACCATCATTGCAGTGATTTACTTTGTTCTCACCTTCACTGTGACCCGTATCCTACGTTTTATCGAACGCTATATGGACATGGACACTTACACTACAGGTGCTAACCAAATGCAAACGGGGGATTTGAAAAAATGACACAACCAATCCTTGAAATCAAACACCTAAAAAAATCCTATGGACAAAACGAAGTGCTAAAAGACATTTCTCTCACCGTCCATAAAGGAGAGGTTATTTCCATCATCGGAAGCTCAGGAAGTGGAAAATCAACCTTCCTTCGTTCGATTAATTTACTAGAAACGCCTACAGAGGGAGAGATTCTCTATCGAGGAGAAAACGTCTTGGAAAAAGGCTATAACCTCACCCATTATCGTGAAAAACTCGGCATGGTTTTTCAATCTTTCAATCTCTTTGAAAACCTCGATGTTCTCGAAAATACGATCGTCGCCCAAACGACTGTCCTTAAACGAGAACGCTCTGAAGCTGAAAAAATTGCCAAAGAGAATCTTGAAAAAGTTGGTATGGGAGAACGTTACTGGCAAGCCAAGCCGAAGCAACTTTCAGGTGGACAAAAGCAACGTGTAGCTATCGCTCGTGCACTCTCCATGAATCCTGACGCCATTCTCTTCGACGAACCAACATCTGCCCTTGACCCTGAAATGGTCGGAGAAGTCCTCAAAATTATGCAGGACCTAGCTCAAGAAGGCTTGACCATGATTGTTGTAACCCACGAAATGGAATTTGCTCGCGACGTCTCCCATCGTGTCATCTTCATGGACAAGGGAATCATTGCAGAAGAAGGTAAACCTGAAGAACTCTTCACCAACCCTAAAGAAGAACGGACAAAAGAATTCCTTCAGCGTTATCTCAATTAATAAATAAAGACTGCATACAGAATGCAGTCTTTTTAGTTTGTAATTGTAAAGGAAAGGCAGACTCGATTCAGGAATCTGCCTGTAACCACAGTTCAATCTTCAAATTTTTCATGATTTTTTTCATAGAAATCGATTAAACTAAGAGCTGTTTCAAATGAAATATTTTTAACTTTTGCGCGTCCTTGTGCTAGAGCAATGATAGACATTTCACGCGCATTCGTTTCTTTAGAGATACGGTAACCTGTGACCTTCTTATCACGGACCCAGCCAACAACTGCTTCTACCTTTTCAAAGTTTGACTTAACCATGTTCTTCTCCTGAATTATTCTTTACAATTCTTAATTGTATACGTTTTTATTTCATCTGTCAATAAAAAAACATATATTCGTCACAACTATATTATTCTGCATATTTTTATTTAGCTTTTAAAGCCGATAATATATGAGTTCTTATATCCTCAACTCCATTAGGATTTGCTGGTAGGAAGATTGTATTATTTCCTTCTTTTTCTGCAAAATTATTCAATGTGTCTAAATACTGGTTCGTTAATAGGATAGACATGATTTGTTCTTCAGTTAGCTCAACATTAGCTCCCTTTAACTCTTTGATAGAATCAGCCAGTCCGTCAACAATCGCTTTACGCTGTTCTGCAATCCCTACACCATGTAGGCGATCTTTTTCTGCTTCTGCTTCTGCCGCGGTCACGATCTTAATCTTATCTGCTTCAGCAAGTTCTTGCGCCGCAACTCTCTTACGTTGCGCTGCATTGATCTCATTCATTGATTGTTTTACTTCAGCATCAGGTTCAACCTTAGTAATCAGCGTTTTGACAATGATATACCCATATGTAGACATTTCTTCCGCTACTTGTTTTTGAACTTCTAAGGCGATTTCATCTTTCTTCTCAAACAACTCATCTAGGGTTAACTTCGGTACAGATGAACGCAAAGCATCTTCAATATAGGATTTGATCTGGGCTTCTGGACGCATCAATTTATAATAGGCATCTGTGACATTGTTTTCATTTACTCGATACTGAGTTGCTACATTCATCGTTACAAATACATTATCTTGCGTCTTTGTCTCTACAACGATTTCACTCTGCAACAAGCGTAGTTGTACTCTTGCTGCAATCCTATCAATCCCAAAGGGAGCCCGCAAATGAATACCACTATTGCTCAACTTTTGGTATTTACCAAAGCGTTCTATGATAGCGACAGATTGTTGTCGAACCACATATACAGAACTAATCGTAATCACTGATGCAATCACCACTAAAAACAATAAAACAAGTAAAATTTGTAAAACCATGGGAATCTCCCCCTTTCATCACCCTCATTATAACACCATCGTTATCATTACGCAAATAATATGATAATAATTTTATTTTAGTTTAAACTAACATGTTATACAATGTTTCGTTTCCATTCAAATTAATATAAGACGGGTCAAACTTTTCCATACGATGAATCAATCCAGCATAATCATGCTTATTGGCAAGAGCAATCCCAATCAATACAGGGCCTGTCCCCTTGCTTGCTCGTTTGATATATTCAAAACGA
>CAUVGG010000121.1:0-3043 GCA_963551305.1 uncultured Streptococcus sp. | reverse complement strand
GATTTTTACTCGCACTAGATTTCCTTTACTTTTAATAATGATCTAAATTGCACTAAGTTACATAAACAACTGAAAGCCACACAGGCTGCTGTCGCATAAAAGACTGCATGGTAACCCAAATATCCTGCAACTGCGGATCCCGCCATAGGTCCAATCACTCCACCTAGGTAAAAAAAGACTTGGTTAAAGGCAAAAATCCTTGAAATTCCGGTTTTTGGAGTCATTTTGCTGAGAAGGGCATTGACTCCCGGTATGAGAGCACCTGTTCCCAAACCAAATAGAAAACGATACAAGCCAAGTTGAAGGGGGCTGGTTGCGTGGGCACAAAGAAGGTAAATGATGACGGAATAAATCTGCGCTGAAACTAACAATCTATGATTCCCTACTTTATCGCCAAGTTTTCCTAGAACTCCAGCACTCATCATGCTAGAAAATCCCATGCTGGATACGATCAATCCTGATACAAGGAGGAGATCTTCGGACTGCCCTAAGTCCCGTACATAGAGAGCCAGAATGGGACCAATGGATTGAGCTGAAAATTGAATGACAAAACTCGTCAAAAATAGGTTCACTAAAAGCCTAGGATACTTGAAAGAAGAAAATAATTCTTTCGTTGGGATAGCCTTCTCCTTAGCTACTGGCTGAAAATCTTCCTTGATAAAGAAAATGGTTAGGATTGCAGCCAAGAATAAGAAAGCACCTACCAATAAAAAGACATTACGTATGCCAAAAATTTCAGCAATAAAGCCTTCAACAAAGGGACCCGTCAGTGTTCCCGCAACAACACCTGTAGATAGAGTTCCTAGAGCCGCTCCAGACTTATCTTTAGGTACCTGACTAGCAATCAAGGCCGTTGCATTGGGGACAAAACCAGTAAATACACCATTGAGCAAGCGCAGAAAGAGTAACCAATAGATATTCGGCACGAAGGCCAAACCTCCCATCGTAACGGTCATGGCAAGGCCAGCTCGAATCATCATAGGTTTTCGACCGTACTTGTCAGCAAAAATACCCCAGATAGGAGAAACTAGAGCTGCTGAAACAGCCGAAACTGAGATGGCTAATCCAGCGTAGAAAGCAACTTGGCCACTTTCAATTCCCAACTGCTCTACAAATATAGGCATGAAAGGGACGACCAAGGAAATGCTGGCTCCCGTTAAAAAACTACCAAACCAGGCGACACGAAGATTCTCTTTCCAACTAATCTCTTGCACAGCTATCGCCTCCTTCAAGTAACTTCACTACTTGACACACAAGCTGATCACGACTGCCATTATTATCTAGTATATGAGTCGCTAGTTTTTTCTTTTCTTCTAAAGACCACTGGGCTGCCAGACGAGATTCAGCTCCATCCTTGGACAGCTGATCCCTTTTCATGAAACGTTCCACCTGAACAGCTCGATCCACATAGACCAGCCACGTTTCATCAAACCAAGCACTATAGTCCTGTTCAAAAAGCAGGGGAATATCCATGAAAAAAATTGCTTCTGTCTGGGCTAACTGATCTCGCAATGCTGCCAGTTCCTCACGAATTATCTCTCCTTGTGTTTGCTTAGACCATTCCTGCTCCTCAGGATTTGAAAAAATGAGACTAGCTAGGAGAGGGCGATTGAGTTCTCTATTTTCAAGGATTATTTTTTGTCCAAAGTGCTGAACTAAGACCTGATATAGGCGCTCGCCAGGTCTTTGTAGCTGGTGAACGACTGCGTCAGCATCCACCACTTGAAATCCTTTTTCTCTTAGGAAATTTGTCACAGTTGACTTACCCGAGGCAATTCCTCCTGTGATTCCGATGATTTTTCCCATCAGCTCCTCCTTTGACACTGAGGACAAAAATGAGTTCCACGTCCGCCTAGTTGAATTTTCTCAATCACTGTCCCACAGCGGGAACACGCTTGCCCAGTCTTATCATAGACCTGATGGAAGTCCTGCATGGTTCCGTCTTCTCCAAAGGCATTGGTATAGGTTCTAATGGTGGAACCACCCTTTTCAACTGCCTGTCCCAAAACAGCAATGGTCTGGTCATGAATAGCTGACGCTTCTTCTGCAGTCAAAGTTTGGGAAGGTCTAGCTGGATGAACCTGAGCTCGCCAGAGGACCTCATCCACATAGATATTGCCAAGGCCAGCTACCAAGGTCTGGTCTAGGAGATGGGATTTGATAGGCTTTTTAGACTTGGCTAGGGCAGTTTGAAAAGCTTGCAAATCAAAGTCTTCTTCGCTTGGTTCGGGGCCTAGTTTTTTAGAAACAAAATAAGCTTCCAATAGGTCGGGTGTCAGCAGTTCCATCGTACCAAACTTGCGTACATCCTCATAAACAAGCGTTCCACCGTCCTCAAACTGGAAGAAAACATGGGCATGCTTGCGTTCAGGAACTTGGGCCGGATAGTAAAAATATTTGCCCTCCATCCGCAGATGAGAAATCAAGACCTTGTCTGTCAGGTAGAAAATCAAATATTTACCACGACGTCCCATTGACTCAACAATCTGACCAGGCACTTCCTTTTGAAACTCGTCCAAATCTGTCTTGATCATCTTGGGATAACGAATCTCTAGGCTAGAAATCTTCTTTCCCAAGATCAATTTTTCTAAGCCACGACGAACCGTTTCAACCTCAGGTAATTCAGGCATAAATCCTCCTTCTGTAAAAACAAGAAGCAGGCATGAGCCCACCTCTACTTAGTATTCTTTTTCATTATAGCCAAAGTCAGCCAAATCTAGCTTTTTATCACGCCAGTTTTTCTTGACCTTGACCCAAGTTTCTAGGAAAACCTTATTCCCTAGCATGAGTTCGATATCACGACGAGCCATGGTCCCAATTTTCTTGAGCATGGCGCCACCTTTTCCGATGACAATGCCTTTTTGACTATCACGTTCGACCATGATGGTTGCACGGATGTGAACCTTGTCTGTCTCTTCATCCCGTTTCATAGAGTCGACCACTACTGCGACTGAGTGAGGGATCTCTTCACGTGTCAAATGAAGAACCTTCTCACGAATCATTTCTGAAACCAAGAAACGCTCAGGATGATCTGTGATTTGAT
>CAUVGG010000120.1:0-3109 GCA_963551305.1 uncultured Streptococcus sp. | reverse complement strand
AGATGATCAAGTCGTTTTGACGTGCAATCTCGATAATCTCTAACAAGAGTTCCTTAGGATAAAGGGCTCCAGTTGGGTTATTTGGGTTGATAAGGACGATAGCCTTGGTATTGGAAGTGATTTTTGACTTGATATCGTCAATATCAGGATACCATTCTGCAGCTTCATCACAGATATAGTGAACCGCATTTCCCCCAGCTAGGCTGACAGCCGCTGTCCAGAGTGGATAGTCTGGCATAGGCACCAAGACCTCATCTCCATTGTCCAAAAGCCCTTGCATGGACATGACAATCAGCTCACTGACACCATTTCCAAGGTAGATATCATCAATATCCACATTGGGGAATTTCTTTAGTTGGCAATACTGCATGATAGCCTTACGAGCTGAGAAAATCCCTTTGGAATCAGAATACCCCTCACTATCACGCGCATTCATAATCAAATCATGAATGACCTCATCAGGTGCCGTAAATCCAAATTCTGCTGGATTCCCTGTGTTCAGGCGCAAAATCTTTTCTCCATTTGCTCGCATACGCATGGCTTCTTCCAAAACAGGACCACGGATATCATAAGCAACATGCTCTAGCTTGCTAGACTTGTTAAATTCTTTCATCTTTTTTCCTCAATTCATCGAGATAGTAACATTATACCACTAGAAAGTCGCTGCGACAAGCTTCCATAAACAAGGAAACAAAAGAAAAAACATTGACAAAGAGAATCCTCACTAATTCTCTTTTCTTTTATTTCTATATACGCACTAAGTCTATGACCAACAATATGGTTTAAAATATGATTTTTACTTTACTTCTTTAGTGAAAAGGGTTACAATAAAAGTAAGAAAATTTCAGGAGGTTTCATTATGGCACAACGTTACCAAAATGTTATGGTTGCAATTGATGGTTCTAAAGAGGCAGACTTGGCTTTTGTCAAAGGTGTTTACACTGCTCTACGCAATGATTCCAAGCTCACCATTGCCCATGTTATTGACACACGCGCTCTTCAAAGCGTATCTACCTTTGATGCTGAAGTTTACGAAGAACTCCAAGCCGATGCTGAAAGTATGATGAAAGAGTACGAAAAGCGTGCAAAAGATGCTGGTTTAACGGATATCCACATCGTCATCGAAATGGGAAATCCCAAAACTCTCCTCGCTCGGACGATTCCAGACGCAGAAAATGTTGACTTGATTTTAGTTGGTGCTACAGGTCTCAATGCCTTTGAACGCCTCTTAGTCGGTTCTTCATCTGAATATATTCTCCGCCATGCAAAAGTCGATTTGCTGGTCGTGAGAGAAAGTGAAAAAACATTGTAAATAGTAAGAAAAGGAGCCTAGAGCTCCTTTTTATTACTTATTATTTCTGTTTCTTTCTTTATGTCGCTCATAAGCCTTAAGCTGACGTTGTAGCTCCTGTTTAATGGCAGGTTCTGGAGCATATTTTTCTTCCCAGTCATCTGGTTTTAAAATCTTGTGTGTAACTGGGTCAAAATGAGCTTTTCCATCAGGGAAGACCTTCCCCATATTCGCTTCATGGACAATATCAAAAATGCGTTCTGGATCCACTCCCATCAAAACAAAACTACCGTACGTGAAATACAGTGTGTCGATCAAAGCATCCACTTGACCGACCAAGTTTTGCTTAGCAGGTGTCTTTTTCGCCACTTTCTCTGCTGCCTTATCAAGTGCTTCATGCATGCTTGCAAGGGACTCTTGGAATTCTTCCTCCGAAGAACTTGCCGCGCGAACAAACTCTACTAATTCTTCAATTTTAAAGTCTGCGCGGTGGGTTGCACCTTCAACATCCCATGCTTGTGGTTCTTCTTGAGTTCGTTCATCCATCATGTGGTGGAAGGTCTTGACTTTATTAAAGTGGTAGTCCCGACTGACAAACACTTTTTCTGAAGCCAAAACACCAAAGTGCTCAAGCGCCTTGTGGATGCCATCTTGTTGATTACTTGCCGTAATGTGTTTAGCAACCTCTTTGGCACTGCTACTGCCATTTCCCATAGCGACTGACATACCGACACCTGCTAACATCTCCAGGTCGTTGTCGGAATCACCAAAGGCCATGACTTGGTTGAGAGCAAAGCCATATTCTTTCCCGACCCGACAAATGCCTTCTAGTTTGGAGTTTCCTTGGTTAATGATATCTGCGGCAAAAGGATTGCTTCGAGTCAATTTCAAGTCTTGAAAATCAGCTGCTGCCTTCTCAGATTCTTCTGGCGTCATCAGCATCAAAACTTGATAAATGGGTTGGTTAATCAAGTTAAGTAGGTCGTCTTCTTTTTGAGGAACTGCCTTGCTGACCATTCGATTAAAAGAGCGGCTAACGGTTCTTGTCAGCACTGTCGGGATAAAACGACTAACCAGTTGGGAAAAGGATCCGAGACCAAATGACATAATTTTCGAACCAACAACGGCATGCTCGGTTCCAAGAGCGATTTCTTTACGCTCCTTTTTAGCATAAGCAATCAGTTGACGCAGGCTTGACTTAGCAATCGGACTTGCAAAGAGTACCTTTTCTTTATTAAAAATGTATTGGCCATTGTAGGTCACCGCAAAGTCTAGGTCCAAGTCTTCCATCAATTCCTTGACAAAAAACGGTCCTCGTCCTGTCGCTACTCCGACAAGTACTCCTTGCTCCTTGACAATCTTAATCGCGTCCTTAGTGGATTTCAAAACACTCTTACGATCGTTGACTAGCGTTCCATCGATATCAAAAAAAACAGCTTTGACTTCCATCCTATCCCATTCTCCCCTTTTGTGTTACAATGATTATACCACATTTCAGAAAGAGTGACTAAATCATGCCTAAGAAAATCCTTGTTTTACATACAGGTGGGACTATTTCCATGCAAGCAGACGCCACTGGGGCAGTTGTAACTAGCCAAGACAATCCCATGAATCATGTTTCCAATCCGCTTGAAGGGATTGAGGTTCATGCCCTAGACTTTTTTAATCTGCCAAGTCCCCATATCAAACCCAAGCATATGCTTGCACTCTATCATAAAATCAAAGAGGAAGCTAATAACTACGATGGAGTTGTCATCACACATGGTACAGATACCTTAGAAGAAACAGCTTACTTCCTTGATACCATGAAAATCCCAC
>CAUVGG010000119.1:0-3110 GCA_963551305.1 uncultured Streptococcus sp. | reverse complement strand
ACATCCAAGGCTGTTTGGAAACTCCAGTTAAGCCAGTATGGTGTTAAATTGTCAAAGCTAAATCCAGTACCAGTTCCTTCGATCGGATTGTAGGATTGAACCGTATCACGCAAGCCACCGACTTCATGAACCAATGGTAGAGTTCCATAGCGCATCGCCATCATTTGAGACAAACCACATGGTTCAAAACGACTCGGCATGAGGAAGAGATCACAAGCTGCGTAGATTTCTTGAGCAAGTTTGACGTCAAAAGTGATATTTGCTGATAGTTTGTCTGGATAGACTTGCGCAAACCAGGAGAAGGAATGTTCAAAAGCCGGGTCACCTGTTCCTAAAAGGACTATTTGAACGTCCTCCTGTAAGAAACGATGCAAGCTTTCTACAACAACATCAAAACCTTTTTGGCGCGTCAAACGAGAGACAATCCCAACTAGAGGAACATCTGCTCGTACAGGTAACCCAACTCTCTCTTGCAATTTTGCTTTGTTTTGCGCTTTTCCAGACAGATCTTCCTTATCAAAATGATAATCTAAAAGTGGGTCTGTTTGAGGATTATAAAGATCTGCGTCAATACCATTGACAATACCTGAAACCTTACCTGACTCCATCCGAAGAATCTGATCCAAGCCACAACCGAACTGGCTAGTCATAATCTCATGCGCATAGCTAGGGGATACGGTTGAGACACGATCCGCGTAGAGAATACCTGCTTTCATCCAGTTAAGACAGTCATTCCAACGAAGGGTGCCATCAGCATAGCGTTCAAACCCAACACCGAACAAATCCCACAACATTCCTTCAGAAAATTGACCTTGAAATTCCAAATTGTGAATGGTTAAAACGGTTCTGATTCTTTGATATGCCTGAATCCAATGGTACTTTTCTTTTAACAAGAAGGGAATCATAGCTGTGTGGTAATCATGAACATGGAGAAGGTCAGGGATAAAGCCGATGCGTTCCATGGTTTCAAGAGCAGCCAGTTGGAAAAAGGCAAATCGTTCACCATCGTCAAAATCACCGTACACATGGCCACGGAAGAAATAATATTGATTATCAATGAAGTAGAAGGTAACCCCATTCAAGACCGTTTTTTTAATACCACAGTACTGTCTACGCCATCCTACACTAACTTCAAAGTGGAGAACATCCTCTATCTGGTCGCCAAACTTAGCTTCTACCATATCATAATAAGGTAAGAAAACTGCAACTTCGTGCCCTGCTTTTACAAGTGATTTAGGAAGGGCACCAATGACATCGCCCAAACCACCTGTTTTTGAAAAGGGTGCTCCTTCTGCCGCTACAAATAAAATTTTCATGAGTAAATGTCCTCTGTTACTGTTTCACCCTTCTTAACCACAACTGGATGTTCTGCTGTGCCTCGAATGACAACACCGTCCGCAACCTCAACACCTTTGTCTAAAATGGCATATTCAACCTGGGCACCCTGACCAATCATAACACGAGGGAATAAAATGCTGTCTTTCACCACACTATCTTTGTGAACATAAATGTTACGAGATAGGACTGACTGAACTACTTCACCCTCAATGATACTACCAGAGGCAAACTGAGAAGTACTTACTTTTGAAGTATTCGCATAGTAGGTTGGTTCTTCATTCTTAACCTTGGTATAAATCTTTTGGTTAGGTGAGAAGAGAGAGTAGAATTTTTGAGACTCCAACATATCAATATTGGCTTGATAATAGGATTGAACGGAGTGAATATTGGCTAGATAGCCCGTGTATTCGTAAGCAAAAGCACCTTCTTTTACAGCTAAATCGCGGAGTACATAGCGTAATTTTTCTGGATATTCTTTTTGAACTTCTTCTTCAAGTCGTTCAATCAACCACGGAGTATCAACGACGAATATATCTGTAGACATGTTGAAAAGTTCATCTGTTGATTTGGCATCAAAAAGTTTATGAGAAAGAACATGGTCTGTTTCATCCACTTCCAAGATGGCATTAACATCTGAAATATCCTTTTTAGGTAATTTCTTATAAACAACTGTAATCGGACGACCGGCAGTAGTATGTAAATGGAATACTTGATTGAGGTCAATATTCACCACGATATCACAGTTAAGTGCAACCGTCTGATTTGATCCTGAACGTTTCAAATAAGTGAGAAGCTGTTGGTAATATTCTTTCCCAACTGTGCTACTTTCAACACGCGTATTATAAATACCTAGATAGTAGTGACTGAGAAGGGTAGATAAGCCCCACTCACGTCCTGAACGAATGTGGTCAAAGACTGAACTGATATTGTCTTGTTGGAAAATTCCAAAGACACTACGAACACCAGCATTTGCAAGGCTAGAAAGAGGGAAATCAATTAAACGATATTTTGCTCCAAATGGCAAGCTAGCCACCGGACGGTGTTCTGTTAACGTTGACATATCATGAAAACCAACGGTGTTTCCTAAAATGGCTGAATATTTATCAATCTTCATCTGATGCTACCCCCACTACTTCATTGTATCCTACTACTTGTACTTCGTCTGTTCCATCAATTTCGACACCTTCAGAAATAACAGCACCCTCACCAATAATGGCACGTTTAATTTTTGCACCTTTTCCGATAATGGCACCACTCATGATTACAGAGTCTACTACTTCAGCACCCTCACGTACTTGCGCTTCTGTTGAGAGAATGGAATGCTTAACAGTTCCATCCACGAGACAGCCATCCACAACTAAAGAATCTTCTACATGAGCGTGTTTTCCAATAAAGTTTGGTGGTGAAATCAAGTTCCGTGAGTAGATTTTCCACTGACGATCACGACTATCCAAAGCGTTGTTTGGATCAATGTATTCCATATTGGCTTCCCATAGAGACTCGATAGTACCAACGTCTTTCCAGTAACCCTTGAATTCATAAGCATAGACACTTTCACCAGACTCAAGGTAATTTGGAATAACGTTTTTACCAAAGTCTGACATATCTACCTTGTTCTTTTCAGCAGCAACAAGCATATTGCGGAGACGTTTCCAATCAAAAATATAAATCCCCATTGAAGCCTTTGTAGACTTAGGTTCTGCTGGTTTTTCTTCGAATTCGACGATACGATTGTTTGCGTCAGTATTCATGATACCAAAACGGCTAGCTTC
>CAUVGG010000118.1:0-3110 GCA_963551305.1 uncultured Streptococcus sp. | reverse complement strand
TTGGACGAATGCAGCGAGCTGTGGATTTGTTGGGGAATCCTGAGAAGACTTATCCCATTATCCACGTAACAGGGACTAACGGTAAAGGGTCAACTATTGCCTTTATGAGGGAGTTGTTTGTCGTCCATGGTAAAAAAGTTGGTACTTTTACCTCTCCTCATATCATTAGTATCCATGATCGAATCTGTATCAATGGACAACCGATCGCAGATGAAGACTTTATCCGTATAGCTAACCAAGTCAAGGAGATGGAGAAAACTCTTTTAGAAACACATGACCACTTGTCTTTCTTTGAGTTGTTGACCCTGATTGCCTTGCTTTACTTTAAAGAGCAGGAAGTGGATCTGCTTCTTCTAGAAGTGGGGATTGGTGGTCTGCTTGACACCACTAATGTCGTAACAGGCGAGATTGCAGTTATTACCTCCATTGGGCTAGATCATCAGGAGACCTTGGGCGATAGTCTGGAGGAAATAGCAGAGCAGAAAGCTGGTATTTTCAAGTCTGGCAAGAAGGCGGTCATTGCTAAGCTTGCTCCAGAAGCGGAGCTTATCTGTCACAAAAGAGCAAGAGAGTTAGCCGTGGACCTCTATCAAACTGGGCAAGACTTCACCTTGAATGTGGGGGATTTTTCAAGTAAGCTAGCAAGTTTTTCACGGCTTGAAATCGGGTTGGAAGGTGCCTATCAGCAAGAAAATGCCTCCTTGGCTTTACAAACTTTCCTTCTGTTTATGGCGTCAAGAGGTGAACGGGGCGAAGAAGAGCTTGTTAGACAGGCTTTGAAGAAGACTCACTGGGCAGGTCGATTGGAACGGATTCGCCCGCAAATCTACCTAGATGGGGCTCACAATCTTCCAGCCTTGACTCGTCTAGTAGAGTTTATCCAGGAGAAAATCCAGCAAGGTTATCAAGCCCGCATCCTTTTTGGAGCTCTTAAACGTAAGGATTATCAAGGGATGCTAGGTTATTTAACAGATGCTTTGCCAGAGGCGGAAGTCAAGGTGACTGGCTTTGATTACCAAGGCTCTTTAGAAGAAAGCGATGTTTCTGGTTATAAACTGGTTGACTCTTATCGTGATTTTATCAGCGAATTTGAAGAAAATGCCAATGATCAGGACCTGCTTTTCGTGACGGGCTCCCTCTACTTTATCTCGGAAGTGCGAGCAAGTTTGGTAGGAAGCGATGAGATTAGTTGACCTTCTAGGTTTAGGTTGCTATACTGTAGCTAGGAGGTATATCTGGAAACGATTCCAGCAAAACATTGGCACAAAAGAAAGGAAATCGCTATGAAAACGAAAACATTCACACTTTCTATTGCTTCTTTAGCAATTCTTAGTCTTTTAGCAGCTTGTGGACCTAAGGCACAAGCCTCTACCCAGCAATCTGCTCAGTAATCATCTACTCAACAAGAATCATCTTCTAGCACTGCTACAAGTGCTAGTCAACCACAGGCATCCTCAAGTCAGGACACTACTGTGGCTCAACCTACGAACATCGATGGTACCTATACTGGAAAAGATGAGAATGACCAAATCACTCTTGTTGTAACAGGTAAAACTGGTACATGGACTGAGGTCGAACCAGATGGAGATAAGGAAATCAAGCAAGTCAGCTTTGAACCAGAAAAACAACGTGTCATTATCGGTGATGATGTCAAAATTTATACGGTTAATGGTAATCAATTGATTATCGACGATATGGACCGAGAGGCATCTGACCGAGTGGTATTAACTAAGCAATAATCATTCAGTAAAAGTTCCAATGAGATGAAATCCATCTTTTTGGAGCTTTTTTGTTTAAAAACGTGACCAGTGGTTCTTTACCGTTTTTTACTTAAAGCGCTTACAAATATTTGTAAAATGAAGGGTAAGGTCGTATACTTAAGGGAAATAATCAAATAGCGCAAAGGCGCAGGAGGAAAAACATATGGCTACATTTTACGTTCCGGCAGTTAACCTTATTGGTAAAGGTGTTGTAAATGAAGTAGGTCCGTATATCAAGGAATTGGGGTATAAGAAGGCCCTTTTGGTGACAGACAAGTTCATCGAAGGAAGCGATATTTTACCTAAGGTCCTAAAACCACTAGATACTGAAGGGATCGAATATGTGATCTTTAGTGATGTTGAGCCAAATCCGACTTGCAAGAACGTCACAGACGGAGTGGCTGCCCTGAAAGAGCATGGATGTGACTTCATCATCAGTCTTGGAGGAGGATCTCCTCAGGATGCGGCTAGTTGTATCTCTATCATTGCGACAAATGGTGGCAAACCACAGGACTACGAAGGCCTCCACAAGTCTGCTAAAAAAGGATTGCCAGTGGTTGCTATCAATACAACAGCTGGAACTTCAGCAGAAATCACCATCAACTATGTCATTACTGACGAAGAACGCAAGGTCAAGATGGTAATGGTTGATAAGAACAGCCTCGCCCTCATCTCTGTCAATGATCCAGAACTCATGCTTTCAAAACCTCAAGCGCTTACAGCAGCGACAGGTATGGATGCTCTTACTCACGCTGTCGAAGCCTTGGTAACACCAGGTGCTTATAATGTGACCAAGAAACTTTCTATCGGAGCGATTGAACTCATCAAGGAGTATCTTCCTCGTGCTGTGGCAAATGGCCAAGATATTGAAGCGCGTGAGGGTATGGTCAATGCCATCTTCCTCGGTGGTATGAGCTTTAACAATGCTGGTTTGGGTTATGTTCATTCTATGGCTCACCAACTCGGTGCGGTATATAACTTGCCACATGGTGTCTGCTGTGCCATGCTTCTCCCAGTTGTAGAACGTGAAAATGCGAAGCGCGTACCTGCTGCCTTCCGCAACGTTGCTAAGGCGCTAGGATTGCAAGTGGCAGGCAAAACGGATGAAGAGTGCGCAGCTTACGCTATTTCTGAGATTGAAAAACTCTCTGAAACAGTAGGCATTCCGAAGAAACTCACTGAACTCGGTATCGAAGGAAAAGATTTTGACTTTGACTACCTTTCTAAGAATGCCTTGATTGATGCCTGTGCACTAGGAAATCCATTTATGCCAACCTTAGAAGAAACCATTGCCTTCTATAAAGAATTGTTCTAATTCTTAAAGTGAAAAAGAAGCTAAATAATGCTGGG
>CAUVGG010000117.1:0-3139 GCA_963551305.1 uncultured Streptococcus sp. | reverse complement strand
TGTTGAAAATCATCTAAATTTCTGATTTCTACACTAACAACACCTAACTTTTCTATCACTTTTGCATGTTCTGCAAAGGCGCCTTGCAAAGCTAATATTCCGATTTTCATCTATTCTCCTCGCTCAGCCATGAGAATTTGGATTTCATTCTCATTAATTCCAACCATGGCTTCCCCTAGATCTTCAGAGATTTGAGCCAGAATTTGAGGATTTTGGTAGTTGGTTACGGCCTTAACAATAGCACTTGCTCGTTTAACAGGATCACCTGACTTGAAAATACCTGAACCGACAAAGACGCCCTCTGCCCCCAATTGCATCATCAGCGCAGCATCTGCAGGTGTTGCCACACCTCCGGCTGCAAAGTTGACAACTGGTAATTTTCCATGTTCGTGGACGTATTGGACTAATTCTATAGGAACTTGGAGTTCTTTTGCTGCGACATAGAGTTCATCTTCGCGTAGATTTTGAATACGGCGAATTTCTTGATTCATCATGCGCATATGACGAACGGCTTGAACAATATCTCCTGTCCCTGGTTCTCCTTTGGTACGAATCATGGAAGCTCCTTCAGCGATACGACGCAAGGCTTCACCCAAGTCCTTAGCCCCACAGACAAAAGGAACTTGGAATTCTTTCTTGTCCACATGGAAACGGTCGTCAGCTGGAGACAGCACTTCACTCTCATCGATATAGTCAATCTCAATAGCCTCTAAAATCTGAGCTTCTACAAAATGCCCGATTCTGACCTTGGCCATCACTGGTATGCTAACCGCTTCTTGGATTTCCTTAATCATCTTTGGATCGCTCATACGGGAAACCCCACCAGCCGCACGAATATCAGCTGGAATTCGCTCCAAGGCCATAACAGCTGCCGCACCAGCAGCCTCTGCGATACGAGCCTGTTCAGGGTTCTGAACGTCCATGATAACCCCACCTTTGAGCATCTGTGCCAAGTTTTTATTTAGTTCATAACGATTTTCAGTCATTTCTTTATCCTCATCATTTGTATTGGTAGCTACCATTTCATTTTAAGCCAGATTAGAATGAAGTACAAGATAGAAAAACAATAATTGTCTGGGTACAGTAACATAAAAAACTATCTGACCTTAATATAAGGCCAGATAGCTCAGCTATTGTTATTTTTCAGCTGTAAGTGCAGCCATTGTAATGTAGTTGTATGGTTTGTTGAAATGTGGCAAGAAGAATAGGTCTGTCAATGCCAATTTATCAATCGTTACATGCTCTTGGATAGCAAGTGAGAACATGTGGATTCCCATACTGATAGCAGCATCATGTGAAACCATTTGTGCACCAAGGATTTCGCGACTGTCTTTGTCAAAGACAATCTTGATGGCAACCTCGTGGTTGTCATGCTTCATAAATTCTGGTTTTTGAAGATCGTTAAAGCCAGTTTCAGTTGCATTGTAACCTGCTGCTTTTGCTTTTTCAAGAGTCAGACCAGTTGAAACCATGTGAAGACCATAGATTGAAATACCGTTTGATCCTTGCACACCGATTCCTTCCAATTCATGTCCACAAGCGTTATAAGCACCAACGATACCAGTACGTACAGCGTTAGATGCAAGAGCGATGTAGCTTGTATCTTTACGAGCATTGTCATAAACAGTCGCACAGTCACCAACAGCGTATACACCTGGGATAGATGTTTCTTGTTTCTTGTCTACAAGGAAGGCACCGTTGCGGAAAAGTTCAATCTTACCATCTGCAAGAGCTGTGTTTGGACGGAAACCAACAGCAAGAACCACCATATCCACATCAAATGTTTCTTTGTCTGTTACCAAGCGTTCAACTTTACCATCACCTTGGATGGCTTTAACTGTTTGACCAAGTGCCAAGCGGATGTTATGGTCTTCCAAGTTTTTCGCCATCATTTGGGTAAAGTCTTTGTCATAGTAGCCGTTCAAAACAGTGTCTACGATATCAACAAGCACCACTTCTTTTCCAAGACGTTCGAAAGCTTCAGCCAGCTCAACACCGATGTAACCACCACCAACAACGGCAATGCGCTCAAGGTGTTTGCTCTTGTCTTCAAGTTTTTCAATAACTTCCTCAGCGTTTTGGTACAATTTAACAAATTGAACATTTTCAAGAGTTGCTTTGAATTCGCGGTTGCCCTTAACAATTTCAACACCTTCGATTGGAGGCAAGATTGGAGTTGAACCAGTTGCAAAGATTAATTTATCATAAGACTCTTTGTGTTCTTTTCCTTCCACTTCTGCGGTCACAACTTTATTATCGTAGTCAATTGAAAGAACTGGTGAGTTCATGTAAACTTTAGCACCTTTTGCTTCCAATTTTTCTTTATCAGAGTAGAAGAGACCTTCTGGGCCATCAATTTGTTCCCCGATCCAAAGCGCCATTCCACAACCAAGGAATGAAATATTTGAGTTTTGGTCAAATACTACGATTTCGTTCTCATGACCAAAGTTATCCAACATCGTATTAATACAAGCTGTACCAGCGTGGTTAGCACCAACTACAACGATTTTACTCATAGAAAAATTCCTACCTTTAATTTTTGATTTACTTTTCTAGTATATCATTTACTGTTAGCGTTTACAAGATATTTGCTCAGAATTCTCTTTTTTTCAGAAAAAAATACACTTAATATTAGCAAACATTATTTTTCTATCGTTTTCATGCTAATTTTGAGCATATTTCTTGACTTTTTGTCAAAATCCATTTGTGAAAACGCTGACTTTATGGTATGCTAGTTACATGGAAAGAAAATGTAAGGGGTTTAATTTTTCTTTAACCAACTTATATTGAATGATTTCCTATGAAAAGAAAGGAGCTGGTAGCTTGTCTCTTCATTCACGTTCTGAACGGCTAATGGGAACAACTATCACGATTTCATTAGTAGATGAGCGGGCAGAAATCCTGCTTCAGGGCGCTTTTGACTTGCTCAAGGAGCTCGAATACCGCTTCAACGCCAATAGTCAAGAATCCGAACTGATGGAAATCAACTACCAGGCTGGAATCACACCTGTTAAGGTTCATCCTGACCTGTTTGAACTGATTGCTCTTGGACTAGAGCACAGCCTAGCTCCCTCTAGCCATCTAAATATCAGTATTGGTCCCTTGATTCAAACCTGGCGAATCGGATTTGCAGATGCAC
>CAUVGG010000116.1:0-3153 GCA_963551305.1 uncultured Streptococcus sp. | reverse complement strand
TCCAGATCTTGTTAATGAAGTTCCATGAAGCATCCATTTTCTCGTAAGAGAAGCGCACGTCTTGTCCTGGGGCAGAACCGTTTGAAAGGAACCAACGAAGGCTATCTGTTCCGTACTTATCAATAACATCCATTGGATCAATCCCGTTACCGAGAGATTTCGACATCTTGCGTCCTTGCTCATCACGAATGAGACCATGAATTAAGGCATTTTTGAATGGCGACTTGCCAGTAAATTCCAAACCTTGGAAAATCATCCGAGACACCCAGAACGGAATAATATCATAACCAGTCACCAAAGTTGATGTTGGGAAGTAACGTTTGAAGTCTTCTGAATCGACATCAGGCCAGCCCATAGTAGAGAATGGCCAAAGGGCAGAGCTGAACCAAGTATCCAAGACGTCTTCGTCCTGAGTCCAACCGTCACCTTCTGGAGCTTCTTCGCCGACATATATTTCACCCTCAGCATTGTACCAAGCAGGGATTTGGTGACCCCACCAGAGCTGACGAGAGATTACCCAGTCGTGGACATTTTCCATCCATTGGAGGAAGGTATCGTTGAAACGAGGTGGGTAGAATTCTACCTTGTCCTCTGTGTCTTGGTTGGCAATGGCATTTTTCGCCAATTGGTCCATCTTAACGAACCATTGCGTAGACAAGCGCGGTTCAACCACAACACCTGTACGCTCTGAGTGACCAACACTGTGGACACGTTTTTCGATTTTAACAAGGGCACCGATTTCTTCCAACTTAGCAACGACTGCCTTACGAGCTTCAAAACGGTCCATGCCTGCAAATTCGAAGGCCAAGTCATTCATGGTTCCGTCGTCGTTCATGACGTTAACTTGTGGCAAGTTATGACGTTGACCAACCAAGAAGTCGTTTGGATCGTGAGCAGGCGTGATTTTCACGACACCAGTACCAAACTCAGGATCTGCGTGTTCATCCCCAACGATTGGGATCAATTTATTAGCGATTGGAAGGATAACATTTTTACCGATCAAGTCCTTGTAGCGTGGGTCTTCTGGATTGACCGCAACCGCAACGTCCCCAAACATGGTCTCAGGACGAGTGGTCGCAACTTCAAGGGCGCGTGAGCCGTCTTCTAGCATGTAGTTCATGTGGTAGAAGGCACCTTCGACATCCTTGTGAATCACCTCGATATCAGAAAGGGCTGTGCGAGCTGCTGGGTCCCAGTTGATGATAAACTCACCACGGTAGATCCAGCCTTTCTTGTAAAGGTCCACAAAGACCTTTCGAACCGCTTTTGACAAACCTTCGTCAAGCGTGAAACGCTCGCGAGAGTAGTCAACAGAGAGCCCCATCTTGCCCCATTGTTCCTTGATAGTAGTAGCATATTCGTCTTTCCATTCCCAGACTTTATCTAGGAATTTTTCACGACCAAGATCGTAACGGCTAATGCCCTCACCACGCAAGCGCTCCTCAACCTTAGCCTGAGTGGCAATCCCAGCGTGGTCCATCCCTGGAAGCCAAAGTGTATCAAAGCCTTGCATGCGTTTTTGACGGATGATGATATCTTGGAGAGTCGTGTCCCAAGCGTGACCAAGGTGGAGTTTCCCAGTTACGTTTGGTGGTGGAATCACGATTGAATAAGGCTTAGCCTTTTGATCGCCTGAAGGCTTGAAAACATCGGCATCAAGCCATTTTTGGTAACGACCAGCCTCAACCTCGGCTGGATTGTATTTAGGTGAAAGTTGTTTAGACATGTGTTTGTCCTTTCTCTATTGTATTCATTTTATTTTGAATCTGCTTGGCAACTTCTTCTGCAGACAGATTCGTATTATTTATTTTAAGGTAGTGGTACAACTCGTTCGGTTGATGTTGGGAATTTAATTGAAGTGTTTCAGCTGTCTCTAAAATTTCTCTTTCAGATGCCTCAATATGTCGTTTTAAGGGTTTGTGCTTTAATCGATTCTCCGTTCGATTTCGACGTAAACGCTCCTCAAGACTTGTTTCCAACTCCACAAAAAGAATCTCTTGATAATAGTCATCCAACAAATCCTGAATTTGCTTCAAATACAGCAGCTGGTACTGATTTGAAAAATCAATTACGTCTGTTAAAATCACAGATCGCTGATTCCTAGCACTTGCTCCAAGGAAAGAAAAGGTAATTCCACGAACAAATTCCCACATTTCCTCTGTATAGTCCTGATAGATTTCTAGTGCAAAATCGATGGCTTGATGGTTATAAAAGAGGGTAGCATTCGTCAGTCGAGATAACTCTTGACCAATCGTCATTTTCCCAGAAGCTGGAGCCCCAATGATGAAAAGATGCATCAAATCACCTCCCACTCACTCCTCAGCAAGCCATATATGAGACTGTCACAACGGTTTCCTTGAACATCCTTGCGGTCCCTTATGCGAGCTTCTAAGGTAAAGCCAAGTTTCTCTGCGACTCGTTGACTTTGAAGGTTATAACCAAAGCAAGTCAGTTCAATCTTGTGAAGACCAAGTTCTTTAAAAGCTAGGTCAATCAAGGCACGTGCCGCCTCTGGAACATATCCTAGACCCCAATAGTCCGGGTGTAAGGTATAGCCAATCTCAAGCACATCATCCTCGTGACGACGAGGGAAATCAACAGAGCCGATGACCTTATCGGTTCCTTTAACGACAATTCCATAGCCCGCTGGGAGATTGTTCTTTTCATTACGCTCGGGCAGAATATGCTCCAGATAATAAATCTCATCTTCCAAGCTCTTGACGGGCGGAAAGCCTGCTGGGTAGGAAACTTCTGGCCTGCTGGCATAGTCAAAGATATCCACAACATCAGCCACGGTACGGACTCGCAAGACTAGCCGTTCGGTTTCTAAACGTTCTGGCAATGTTGCTCTTGTCATCCTTCTACCTCGCTTTCTACAAAAAATGCCCCTGCCATATCCATGACAGGGACGAATGTGTTTATCCGCGGTACCACCCAATTTCGGGCAAGGCCCGCAACTCTCGTCTTTAAAACAAAAAGACAATATTATTTCATTTTTCATCCATCAGCAACCAGTTTTGACACATTTGTGGACTTCTCAGCACCGCCACTTTCTGTAAAATGTGGGATTCAAAACACCTCTGATGGCTTTATTGTAGCAAGTTTTTGACGGAAATGCAAGGGACAAGAAAAATTACTTGAAGCTGATTCCGT
>CAUVGG010000115.1:0-3162 GCA_963551305.1 uncultured Streptococcus sp. | reverse complement strand
AAATTTATACTACCTTAACAAAATAAGTGAAAAGGATGGAGTTGGGGGAATCTCAACTCCTTTTGTGAGTATGATAGTTGGACACGGAATTGACATCGAAGAATTGGCTTCGATAGAAAACGCAGTTACACGACGTGAGGGCTTTGCTAAGCGCGTGCTGACCCCTAAAGAAATGGAGCGTTTTACCAGTCTCAAAGGGCGCAGACAGATCGAATACTTGGCAGGCCGCTGGTCGGCTAAGGAGGCCTTTTCCAAGGCTATGGGGACAGGAATTGGCAAACTGACCTTTCGGGATTTGGAAGTCTTGAACAATGAAAGAGGGGCTCCCTATTTTAGTCAGTCGCCATTTTCAGGAAAGATTTGGCTGTCAATTAGCCATACAGATCAGTTTGTGACAGCCAGTGTCATTTTGGAGGAAAATCATGAAAGCTAGTCCACATAGACCAACCAAGGCTCTGATATATCTGGGAGCCATTCGACAAAATATACAACAAATGGGAAGTCATATCCCTAATGGTACGCTCAAATTTGCAGTAGTCAAGGCTAATGCTTATGGACATGGGGCGGTAGCTGTTGCAACGGCGATCCAGGATGTTGTTGATGGATTTTGCGTTTCCAATATCGATGAAGCTATCGAGTTGCGTCAAGCAGGTATAAACAAGAAAATCCTCATCTTAGGAGTTTCTGAGCTAGAAGCTGTTTCCCTAGCTAAAGAATACGACATCACCTTGACAGTGGCAGGGTTGGAGTGGATTCAAGCTCTCTTATCTAGGGAGAATGACCTAGCAGGCTTAACAGTTCACCTCAAGATTGACTCAGGAATGGGACGGATTGGTTTTAGAGAGGCCAGTGAAGCTGATCTGGCTCAAGACTTGCTCAAACAACATGGTGCGCGTGTTGAGGGGATTTTTACCCACTTTGCTACTGCAGATGAGGAATCAGATACATATTTTAATGCCCAGTTAGAACGCTTTAAAGCTATTTTGGCAAGTATGAAGGAAGTTCCAGAGCTGGTTCATGCTAGCAACTCGGCAACGACCCTCTGGCATGCTGAAACTATTTTCAATGCGGTCCGTATGGGAGATTCCATGTATGGTCTCAATCCAAGTGGAGATGTCTTAGACTTGCCTTATGACTTGACACCAGCCTTGAGTTTGGAGTCTGCTCTGGTCCATGTCAAGACAGTGCCAGCTGGAGTTTGCATGGGCTATGGAGCTACCTATCAGGCGGATAGCGAGCAAGTCATCGCGACCGTGCCAATCGGCTATGCGGATGGTTGGACACGAGACATGCAGAATTTCTCTGTTTTAGTAGATGGACAAGCTTGCCCAATCGTCGGACGAGTTTCTATGGACCAAATCACCATTCGCTTGCCTAAGATTTATCCGCTAGGAACAAAAGTAACCTTGATTGGCTCCAACGGTGACAAGGAAATCACAGCAACTCAGGTAGCGACCTACCGCGGAACCATTAATTATGAGGTGGTTTGTCTCCTCAGCGATCGCATTCCTCGAGAATATTATTAAAAAAGAAAGGAGTGGAGCATGAATCTACATCAACCCTTGCATGTCTTGCCTGGCGTGGGACCAAAGTCAGCAGAGAAATACGCCAAACTAGGAATTGAAAACTTGCAAGACCTCTTGCTCTACTTTCCTTTCCGTTATGAAGATTTCAAGACCAAGCGGGTGCTGGAGCTGGAAGATGGCGAAAAGGCGGTCCTGTCTGGTCAAGTCGTGACACCTGCCAGTGTACAGTATTATGGTTTCAAGCGCAATCGCCTACGTTTTAGCCTTAAGCAGGGAGAGGTCGTTTTTGCGGTGAATTTCTTTAACCAGCCCTATCTAGCAGACAAGATAGAGTTGGGAGCAACCCTTGCTGTTTTTGGGAAGTGGGACCGTGCCAAGGCTAGTCTGACTGGGATGAAGGTTCTAGCTCAGGTGGAAGATGACCTCCAGCCTGTCTATCGTCTGGCTCAGGGAATCAGTCAGGCCAGTTTGGTTAAGGTCATTAAGACAGCCTTTGATCAGGGATTGGACCTCTTGATTGAGGAAAACCTTCCCCAGTCTTTACTTGATAAATACAAACTCATGTCCCGTTGCCAGGCAGTTCGTGCTATGCATTTTCCTAAGGATTTGGCAGAATACAAGCAGGCCCTTCGCCGTATCAAGTTTGAGGAACTCTTTTACTTCCAAATGCAGTTGCAGACGCTCAAGTCTGAAAATAGAGTTCAGGGAAGCGGTCTGGTTCTGAATTGGTCTCAGGAAAAAGTGACGGCTGTTAAGGAATGTTTACCTTTTGCCTTAACCCCAGATCAGGAAAAAAGTTTGCGGGAAATTTTGACCGACATGAAGTCGGACCACCACATGAATCGTCTCCTGCAAGGAGATGTGGGGAGCGGGAAAACGGTAGTCGCTGGCTTGGCCATGTTTGCTGCAGTGACGGCTGGCTACCAAGCGGCTCTCATGGTACCGACCGAAATCCTTGCTGAGCAACACTTTGAAAGTCTACAGAGTCTCTTTCCAGACTTGAAACTCGCTCTCTTGACAGGATCCTTGAAAGCTGCAGAAAAAAGAGAAGTCTTGGAGACCATAGCGAAGGGTGAGGCTGATTTGATTATCGGAACCCACGCTCTGATACAAGATGGGGTTGATTATGCTCGCCTTGGTTTGATTATCATCGATGAGCAGCACCGTTTTGGTGTGGGACAAAGGCGGATTTTACGGGAAAAAGGCGACAACCCAGACGTTCTCATGATGACGGCGACGCCCATTCCGCGAACATTGGCTATCACAGCCTTTGGCGATATGGATGTTTCCATTATCGACCAGATGCCTGCGGGTCGGAAACCCATTGTAACGCGCTGGATCAAACATGAGCAGCTGCCTCAGGTTTTGACTTGGTTAGAGGGGGAAATCCAAAAAGGTTCCCAAGCCTATGTTATCTCTCCCCTAATCGAAGAATCTGAAGCTCTGGACTTGAAAAATGCCATTGCCTTATCGGAGGAGTTGACAGCTCATTTTGCTGGCAAGGCAGAAGTAGCTCTTCTACATGGTAAGATGAAGAGTGATGAAAAAGAAAAGATCATGCAGGAGTTCAAGGAGAGAAAAACGGATATTCTGGTTTCGACAACGGTTATTGAGGTTGGGGTTAATGTTCCCAATG
>CAUVGG010000114.1:0-3194 GCA_963551305.1 uncultured Streptococcus sp. | reverse complement strand
TTGATATCCAGTTTGAACGTAATGATATTGATTTCCAACGGGGAAGATTTCGCGTTCGTGGGGATGTGGTGGAGATTTTCCCAGCTTCCCGTGATGAACACGCTTTTCGAGTAGAGTTTTTCGGGGATGAGATTGACCGTATCCGTGAAGTAGAGGCTTTGACAGGTCAAGTTCTCGGAGAAGTGGATCATTTGGCGATTTTCCCTGCCACTCACTTTGTGACCAATGATGACCATATGGAAGTAGCTATTGCCAAGATTGAGGCTGAGTTGGAGGAGCAGCTAGCTATCTTTGAGAAGGAAGGCAAACTGTTGGAAGCGCAACGCTTAAAACAACGAACAGAATACGATATTGAGATGCTCCGTGAGATGGGCTATACAAATGGTGTTGAAAATTACTCACGTCACATGGATGGACGGAGTGAAGGAGAGCCACCGTACACCCTTCTTGATTTCTTCCCAGATGATTTCCTGATTATGATTGATGAGAGCCACATGACCATGGGGCAAATCAAGGGCATGTACAATGGAGACCGTTCGCGTAAGGAAATGTTAGTAAATTATGGTTTCCGCTTGCCGTCTGCCCTAGACAATCGTCCGCTACGCCGGGAGGAGTTTGAAAGTCATGTCCACCAGATTGTCTACGTTTCAGCGACACCTGGTGACTATGAAAATGAACAGACTGAGACAGTGATTGAGCAAATTATTCGTCCAACAGGTCTCTTGGATCCAGAAGTTGAAGTCCGTCCGACTATGGGACAGATTGATGATCTCTTAGGAGAAATCAATGCCCGTGTTGAAAAGAACGAACGAACCTTTATCACCACTTTGACCAAGAAAATGGCAGAGGACTTAACCGACTACTTCAAGGAAATGGGTATCAAGGTTAAGTATATGCACTCGGATATCAAGACCTTGGAACGGACGGAGATTATCCGTGACCTGCGCTTGGGAGTCTTTGATGTCTTAGTCGGGATCAACCTCCTCCGTGAAGGGATTGACGTTCCTGAAGTAAGTTTGGTTGCCATTCTTGATGCTGACAAGGAAGGTTTTCTTCGTAACGAACGTGGTCTCATCCAGACCATTGGTCGTGCTGCTCGTAATAGCGAAGGACATGTTATCATGTACGCTGATACCATGACTCAGTCTATGCAACGTGCCATCGATGAGACGGCCCGTCGTCGGAAAATCCAGATGGCTTATAATGAAGAGCATGGTATCGTACCTCAAACAATTAAGAAAGAAATCCGTGACTTGATTGCCGTGACCAAGGCAGTTGCTAAAGAAGAGGATAAGGAAGTCGATATCAATAGCCTTAACAAACAAGAACGCAAAGAACTCGTCAAGAAACTGGAGAAACAAATGCAAGAAGCCGTCGAAGTGCTTGACTTTGAACTGGCAGCTCAGATACGTGATATGATGCTAGAAGTCAAGGCGTTGGGGTAGAGAGGCCCTTAAGTCAAATTTAATTAGCCAAATTGCTATGTCCTTGTTTCAGTAGTCTAGATATGAAGAAAACGGTGAAAATGAATAAAAGAAATTCAAATACAAAAAAGAATCTATCAAGGAAAGAAAGTTTTCAGCATTGGCTAAATTCTCATAAAATTATAGGTTTCTTCCTAGTCCTTGGTCTAATCTTAGGAATAGGGCTAGGTATTAATTTTATTTTTAAAAGTCTCCCCCTTCCTTCACTATACAGAGATATCAACTATAGTTTTCCAATATATATAAATCTTTTTTGCCTGGTATATCAATTCTTTGACTATTGGTTCCTAGACTTGTCTAGGAGAAGGATGACAATAAAAAGGTATGCGGATTTATTTATCTATCTTAATAGTATCGGTTTACTAGTTCATCTATTTTTAGGAGTTGGTGGGAAAAATAGTAAGGGCCTCCTGCCTTCTCTCTTATCCCTAGATCATCGCTATATTTGGTTCCCTATTCTTACTTATGTGTTCTTCTTCCTAGTGGCTACTTTAACCATTTTAATTTCCAAGAATATTGAAAAGAAAAGGAGTTAATCATGCTAAAACATCTAACTATATTTAGGGTTATTTACCTTCTGTTCTTGGTATTTGTCCTGATTCATTTTATCTTAGGCTTGTTTGGTTTAGCTTTTACACCATTTTTGTGGAATATTTGGTTCTTTGGTCTCTGTTTGACCTTATTTATCCATCCATGGACTATCTTCTATAAAACGAGAATCTTTCAATGGCATCATCTGATTTTTCAAGCTCTCAGCGGATTTTTTGCTCTCCTTATCTGGTTTGTGATTTTCTTTATTTTATCTATGGTTCCAGACTCATCCATGCCTATCAATTTAGACTACTATGTGAATAAGGAAAAAAATGAAATTAGAATCATCCGAGGATCCTTGCTCCATGAAACTCATGAATATCACGACTTGGTTAATCCTTTGATTATGAAGTCTAAAGTTAAGTACAAGATAGAAAATTAAATTTTAGAAAGTGAGTCCTATGTCTCGAGCACAATTAACGATTTTAACAAACATTTGTCTGATTGAAGACCTCGAAACTCAGCGCGTGGTTATGCAGTACCGCGCTCCTGAAAACAATCGCTGGTCTGGTTATGCCTTTCCTGGAGGTCATGTAGAAAATGGCGAGGCTTTCGCAGAGTCTGTCATTCGTGAAATCTATGAAGAAACAGGATTGACTATCCAAAATCCTCAACTTGTCGGCATTAAAAATTGGCCATTAGATACAGGTGAGCGCTATATTGTCATTTGTTATAAGGCGACTGAGTTCTCTGGTACCCTTCGCTCTTCAGATGAAGGAGAGGTATCTTGGGTGCAAAAAGACCAGATTCCAAGCTTGGATCTGGCCTATGATATGTTGCCTTTGATGGAAATGATGGAAGCACCTAACAAGTCTGAATTTTTCTACCCTCGCCGTACAGAAGACGATTGGGAAAAGAAAATTTTCTAATCCTTTACCAAATAACCGAGCTGATTCAAGGCCTCCTCGATATAGTGGAGGTCTTGTTGTGTCTCAGCTTCAACAAGGTGGTAATGGATGCCGTCTGTCAATTCAGAAAGGGGTCTAAAGTCTGAATTCTCGACTTGTTCCAGAAAGTGCTGGACATCTCGGCGGCAAGTGAGTTTGAGATGGGTTTCAATTTCGCCATAAACGGGATGATCGATTAAGATATTTTGAACGCGTCCGCCATTATCTACAA
>CAUVGG010000113.1:0-3201 GCA_963551305.1 uncultured Streptococcus sp. | reverse complement strand
GCGGAAAGGCTGCGTGTCCTCCTTTTCCTTTGAAACGAATCTTCACCTCACAGGTCCCTGCAAAGAGAGTGTGTGTATTGGTCGCAATCTGTCCAACCTTTAGATCCGGACGAACATGGAGACCATAAAACTGGTCTGGCAACCAATCTCCAAAAGCACCATCCTCATACATGAGCATACCACCGGCTTCATTCTCCTCAGCAGGCTGAAATAGGAAGAGCAGATTATTCTTGGGTTGCTCCTCAAGGGCGCGCTCAAGACAGCCTAAGGCAATAGTCATATGAAAATCATGGCCACATGCATGCATGCGACCTTGGTGTTGAGAAGCAAAAGGTAGGCCTGTTTGTTCGACAATAGGCAGACCATCAATGTCTGTTCGCCAACCAATGGTTCGCTCCGGCTGACTTCCCTGCAAATAAACCAAAATACCTGTCCGCCAAGTTCGAACTTGAACAAAATCCTTGCCCGCAGTCAATTTCTCAATCATATCTAGCAAATAAGCCTGAGTCTTAAACTCCTCCAAGCCAATCTCTGGAATCTGGTGTAAATCTCGTCTAGTCTGAATCAAATCTAACATCTATCGATCCTCCTTTTGATAGAAGAAAGAGGCTGGAAAAAGGGTTCCGCCTCTTTTTTACTTTTACAATTACAAGGTACGAAGCGCATCCTCAAGCGCTGTTTTTTGTTGGGTTTGGGCATCAATTTCTTTGATGATACGAGCCGGAACACCTGCTACTACTACATTTTCTGGGACATCTTGGGTAACGATAGCTCCTGCGGCAACGACTGAACCACTACCGATTTGTACTCCTTCAATAACCACTGCATTGGCACCGATAAGAACATTGTCTCCGACGCGGACTGGTTCAGCACTAGCTGGCTCAATCACACCTGCCAAAACTGCCCCTGCACCAACGTGGCTGTTTTTCCCAACGATGGCACGGCCACCAAGGATGGCCCCCATATCAATCATGCTTCCTGCACCGATTTCAGCACCGATATTGATAACTGCTCCCATCATGATAACAGCATTGTCACCAATTCCCACCTGGTCACGGATAATAGCACCTGGCTCGATACGAGCGTTGATAGCACGTTTATCTAGCAAAGGAACTGCCGAATTACGAGCATCTTGCTCGACAACATAGTCTTGATTTTCTACCAAACCTTCAAGAAGCGGAGCAACATCCTTCCAGTCTCCGAATAGGACATTTCCTAGTTTGACAACAGAGCTTGGTACAGCAGTTGCGAGTTCTCCCTCAAAGGTTACTTTGACACTGGTTTTCTTTTCAGCATTGGCGATAAATTGGATAATCTCTTGAGCGTTCATTTTTGTAGCAGTCATAGGCGCCTCCTGGTTCGTTATAATGATACCTATTCTACCAAAAAAGGCTTCAAATTTGAAGCCTTAAGCACTCGAACAGAACATTTTACCTTTCCTTCGTTTCCTCAATTGATAAGAAAACCATCGGAACGATAATCAAAATCATAGCCAAAGCTTGAAAACCATCCAAAACCATACCTAGAAATAGCACACTTAACAATGCGGAAGATAAAGGTTCACTGGCACTCACAACTGACACAACTAATGGTGAGACGAGTAGCACAGCCTTCATCGAAAGGAAAAAAGCAAAAGCGGTGCCAAACACGGCAATCATCAGACAAATCAGCACGCTTACCAGATCCATTTGAAAGCTTATCTGATAGATAGGGTAAAGGAAATTACTAAAGAGCCCTGCCAGAATCATCCCCCAACCAACAGTAGGGACAAATCCATAGTGGCGGGCAAATCGTTGGGGAAGGATGACATTAAACATGACCCCTACCGCACTGAGCAAACCAGTCACTAGAGCCAAGGGCGTCATGGATAACTGGGACAAGTCCCCTTTTGTGGCCATCAAAAAAACACCTAGCATGGCAATCAAAACATAGAGAATCGCTGTAATCGAAGCCTTTTTCTGGTAGACAATGCGATTGTAAAACAGGATAAAAACTGGGCTGATAAATTGCAAAATGGTCGCCGTCGTCGCATTGGAATACTCAACGCAGAGATAGAAGAAAAACTGCACAGAAAAAATACCTAGAATAGCATAGGCTAAAAAAGGTAGATAATTTTTCTTATCACGCCAGATGTCCAATAATCGAGTGCGCAACTGAAAGGCCGATAAGCCTAAAACCAAACTCCCCGCTACCAGTAAACGCATAGAAGTAATCCATCCAGAAGACACTGGATAATGAGTGAAAAAATACTCTCCTAAAATCCCACAGATCCCCCAGATTAGGCCTGAGAGTAGCGAATATAATGTTCCCTTAACAATCTTTTTCTGATAATGATTCATATTATTATTGTAACACGAAACCAACAAAGAAAAAAGTAGCAACAAGGTCAAAATTAAGATAACCTTGCTGCTACTCTATCTTAACGATTAAATAGACGTGAACGTCCTGAAGAGCCACTCTGAGTATTTCCACTCGAACTTGTTGTTCCCGAACCGCTACTTGAGCTTGGAGGAGTTACTGCAGGAATGCTTCCTAGAATATTCTTCCAAGCATTCTGATAATCTGCATCGCTTCCTCCAATAGCGAAGCGGTAGGCGGTTACTGGCGCCCCTTCTTTAGTAGCCCAGTAACTTGTTACGGTAGAACCGGAAACGTTAACTTCTTTGCCATTAATTGAAACCTTGCCCGGCTTCTCCCCTGTCGACTTGAGAACTTGTGACTTGGTCACACTTGAGTCAAGATTAAAGCGCTCATTCCCCCAAATGCCAGGTTTTGCTTGTTGAATAGCATTAACCAAGTGGGCCATATAGTTGGCATTGCGGTAGTGGCCTGCTCCTTTGGCTAGCGGGCGGTTGTCATCGTGACCTAGCCAGCCACCCAAGGTCAAGCGAGGCGTAGAAAGCATAAGCCACATGTTTTCATCTTCATTGGTTGTACCAGTTTTTCCAATCCAGTCGGCGCTAGCGAGGCTTGGATTGATGGTAGCCAAGTCTGTCTGGAAACTTGAGGTAATCCGAGATGAAATAACCTCGCGAAGCAAACTCTGCATGATGGTCGCTGTCGCTTTCGAATAAACTTGAACAGGTTGACTTTTATGTTCATAAATCACTTGTCCAGTCGTCGATTCGATCTTCGCAATCATATGTTTCTTGTGGTAGACCCCATTATTAGCCAAGGTCTGATAACCATTGGTATGCTGGG
>CAUVGG010000112.1:0-3239 GCA_963551305.1 uncultured Streptococcus sp. | reverse complement strand
AATCGGCTTTGACCATCGGAGTAATATCTTGAGGAGCAGACCAGGTCTTCCCGTCGTCATCACTGTAAGACATCCATAGGTAGCTATCCTTGGCAATTCTAAATGGAGAAGTTTTGTTTGTGGTGAAGTAGATATTGCCTAGTAGCTGGTCACCCTTGTATAGATCACCCTTGTCGCTATAGGCCGGTTTAACAGGATCTACAACAACGCGGTAATCTGTTGCCTTACCATCTGGAGTGTAAACTGTACCATTTTCTCGAATAGTATAAGCTCCCTGTTCACCTTCTCGATAGAGGAGTTGATAGGTTTTACCATTGATTTCTTTGTAAGCTTCTTCTTTTTGCGAAGACATTCCAAAGATCCCTTTTCCTTCTGGGAACATGTCATAAATGGCAAAGATGCGTTTGGTTTCAGGATCTTGAGTCAAGGTCATATCGATATTCACTGGTGAACCGATTGATGGGTCAGAAGCTCTTGGATTGTCACGTAAGTTGGTAATGGTTACTCGATCTCCCCAAGTTTTACCATTATCTTCACTGCGTCTAATGACCATACCGATATCACCCCAGTCACTCGAATGGAGACGGCGTTCATCTGCACCTGCAATCAGCGTTCCTTTATCAGTCTTGAGAAGAGCTGGAATACGATAACTCTTGATGCCATCTTTGTTTGGTTGGTTATGCATTCCGCCTTCAAAGACGTCTTCTTTCTCAGAGATTTTCGCACCCTCTGGAAGTTTCTTCTCCAAATCACCTCTTTCAAATAGTTGACTCCGTGTTTGAACTTCATCTGGGCTTAAAGCACGATCATAAACGGTTAGGTTTCGAACTTGTAGGTTTGATGCCCAAACTGTTTTATTGCCCCGTTTGGTTGCTCCAAGTTGAGCTTGATTAACATCTGGCATATCTTTGATAAAGTTACCAGATTTGAGACTTGTTCGAGATAAGACACCGTTCACATAGAGACGAACTCGACCATGAGGTAACTCTGCTGTCGGTTGTTCGACAGTAAAGGTCACGGAGTTCCATTGTCCAGGGCGAACTTTCAAAGGAGCATCTGTATACTTATCATAGAACTGCTCCCCGTTAGCGCCACGCCCTTCAATAAGAGCTGTATTATCAAGGACCGACATAGTAAAGTACTCATTTTCCTTGGTGTCACTGGATACCGAGAAGAGATTGTAAAAGCGTGGAGCTGATGCATCTGGTTTGAACTCCATGTGAACTGTAGCATTTTGAAGTTTCTTTAGTTTGTCTAGTTCACTTGATAAATCGACTCTCTGACCATTTGCTGCATTGGTTTCAACATCTTCTTTTTCAAGGACAGGATTAGCATTTTTTAAATCTCTTGAGTAATAGTCACGAGGAATAGCCCCCTGATCCTCTGATTCCGCTTCCTTATTTGCTTCTTCTGCAGGGGTTTCCGTAGAGGATGGAGTTTCTGATTCTGCACTCTCATTTTTTTTCAAATGATCTTGGTCCACCTCAACGCCGTTGTCTTGAGCTGCTGCCAATTTACCAGCCAAATCCTTATCCAAATGTTCAAGATCACCAGAAGACACTTCTTTTGGTAACTCTGATAATCCTTGCCCTTGACCAGATTCGACTGTTTCTGTACTAGCACCTGCTGCATTGGCTTGCTCTTGAGCTAAGACTGGATTTGCTCCAAATACTACTGTACCAATCACTACCGATGCCGCCCCGACTGCAAATTTTCGAATTCCGTATCGCTGTTTCCGATCTAAAGATTTGTAATTCATGTTTGTCCTTTCATTTTTCATAAAATAAAGCGCTTTCTTTTTCTTTAAAAATTTTTATTGTCTCTCAAGAGACAAGTCTTACAAGAAAGTATCCAACTTAATGAGAGCTCCCAATCCTCTCCCATTTCTGCTGAGCCATTCTTTAAGCGTCCAGCAGCCTTTTTCCTCCTTTCACAAGTGACTTTTCCTTTATTATACAATAAAGTCTTATATTTATATCTGAGTTCCCACAGAATAGATTTTACTTTTAAGAATATTTTAATATTTTAAATTTTCTAAAAGTACTTTCAGGTTTTGGACATAAAAAAGAGAGCTCCTGGGCTCTCTCATTCATTATCTTACGTACTTAAAAGGAATCTCGCTGCCACAGAGCCAGTTATAAACTTGGTCATTGACAAAAACATTCATGGCTTCGTGAGCATACTCTGGCATGATGCGATAGGCCTTGTCGCAAGTTAGGCGGTTGTATATCGCAAACTGGGTAATAGGATAGCAAACATCGTCGTCCAAGCCCGTAATCATCTTGACCTCACCCTGAATACGATGGGCAAGATTTTTCACATCGATATAGGCAAGAGTCGCCATAATTTCATCCTCTGTTTCATGGAAGGGATCGTGGAACTTGAAATATCGGAAGAGTTCATCATAGGCTTCACTGGTATTGCCAATCTCAAGCACTCGTCTAAAGTCAGACAAGAAGGGATAGATGGCAACTGTTTTCTGAATCCGAGGATTGAGCGCTGCTGCAACCAGGGCTAAAGCACCGCCTTGTGAGGCACCATAGCTAGAAAGTCTTTCCTCATCTACCTGTGGCAGACTTGCAATAATTTCGATCAACTGGTAAATATCCAGATAGACATCCTTATAAAAGAGCTGGTCTCGACCTTCAACAGCACCACGGATGATATGTCCCTTAACGGTATTTCCCAAAGGAGAGCGCAAACCATCTTGCGAATAACCTGACTGGCCTCGAACATCCATAGAAACAACACCGTAACCAGCCACAGTATAGGCTAGCATGTCGGCCCAGTCCCAACCACGGCCCATGTATCCATGAAAATGGAAGATTAGCGGAACCTTCTCCTCAGTCTTTGGAAGGACGATTCGTGCATAGACCTTGCCTTCATTAGTTCCTTCAAAGGTCAGCTCATAACACTTGACTTGAGGAATATGAAAATCCCTTTCCTCCAACTGATAGGCAGGAAGGAATGAAACTTTTTTGACCTCTTCATCCCAAAAAGCATCAAAGTCTTCTGGAACCTCATCCCTTCCTTTATAAGTCTTGATTTCTTCTAGCAAAGCTGGATTTTTCATAGCATGCTCCTTTTGATTTGTAATCGCTATCATAACTCTAGCATATCTGGGAAAGCAATGCAAGAAAGAATGGTAAACAGAAAGCGATTTTAGATTCTCCTCCCTCAAACTGATCGTCTGAAAGTAGTTTTAAAATCTTAAACTTCTAATCTTCCGTTTTACATAT
>CAUVGG010000111.1:0-3240 GCA_963551305.1 uncultured Streptococcus sp. | reverse complement strand
AGCTTGTCAATCTCATCATTAACAGAACTGTCTTTTTCAATGTAGGTATCGCTAGAAGGGACATAGGCCTCGGGTTGGTAATAATCATAGTAAGATACAAAATACTCAACAGCATTTTCAGGGAAAAATTCCTTAAATTCCCCATAGAGCTGACCTGCTAGGGTTTTGTTATGGGCAATGACCAAAGTTGGTTTATTGACTTTGGAAATGACCTGACTCATGGTATAAGTCTTCCCAGTACCTGTCGCCCCCATCAAAATTTGGGCTTTCTCTCCACCTTCAATATTATCAACCAACTGCTCAATTGCCTGGGGTTGATCTCCTGAAGGTTCGTATTTTGATACTAGTTTAAATTGATTGTCTGTAATCCGATTGATCATAAGAATCCTCTCTCCATGTGCTATTCCTATTTTAGCATACTTGTAGCATTTTCACGAAGAAAAGGACGGACCGAAGTCACATCCTTTCATTTTCTTTCTTTAATTGATAAGCGAGATAGACAATCAGCAGTAGCAATACCAGACTTGCCATGATAGAACCTTCTATGCCAAAAGAACCACCTGATAACCATCCTTGATTGCCTTGTGGTAAAAAGGTCATCAGAGACGTTCCTGACGGTTGACCGCTAACTAAAATGCCAAAAAGATTGCCCTGAGCAAAATTCCAAGCTCCATGAATACCTGCAACACCCCAAACTATATCAGTTTTGAGAAGGTAAAGAGCCATGGCAACTCCGAATAAGAAGAGATTCACTAAAGATAGAGGTGTTAGACCAGAATTTCCCACATGAAGCAGGGTAAAGAATATGCTAGATATGACAACAGCAAGTTTTAGATTGGTTCTTGAGGCCAATTGTGGAAGAAGCCAAGCACGGGACACCACTTCTTCTGCTGTCCCCTGTAAAATCCAAAATGGGATAGTAAAGACGACAAAAGTAAGCGAATAAGGATTCAAGCGAATGGATTCCAAACGATATTGCCCCAAGACCACCAAACCTAACAAGTTCAGAAGAAAAAGTGCCAAACCTAGGCCAAATCCTTTCAGAAGACTGCTAAGGAAATTTTCTCTATAAAATCCCAAGGTTCTAATAGATCTTTTCTCAACTTTTTTAGTCCATCTGAACACAGTGTTGAGAATAAAACCAAAGGATAGCAATGCTAAAATTAAACGAAAGTCACTTGTTTTATCCGTCAAGCTCTGCTGCAAGGTTTGCAAGTAAGTTGCAAGATTTTGACCAGCCTCTCCAAAATTTCTAGCAAGTCCGATGAGAGCTAACAAGCTAATACCATACAAAGTATATGCAACAAACTCTCCTATAAAGACAAAAACAAAGGCTAACAAAGGACTTGTGTAAATATTTAAACTCATTTGGGAAGATTGGAAGTCTTTAAATATTCTTTTATTCTTCATGTTCCTGTCCTCATTTCTTCTATTACATACTATTATTATATCATTTTATAGTAGCAATTCAAGAAGGAAAATAAAACATAGATGTTATATTTTCTGACACAAAAATATAAAAATTTGCCTTTTCACCTTTTTTCTGGTATAATGGAAAAATATTCGAAAAAGGAGACTAAAAATGAAGAAAAAAATACTAGCATGTTTGCTCATTTTATTTCCCATTTTCTCACTAGGTATGGCAAAAGCTGATACTGTTAAGATTGTGTCTGATACAGCTTACGCACCTTTTGAGTTTAAAGATTCAGATCAAACCTATAAAGGAATTGATGTTGATATTATCAATAAAGTCGCAGAAATCAAAGGATGGAATATCCAAATGTCTTATCCTGGCTTTGATGCAGCTGTAAATGCAGTGCAGTCAGGTCAAGCAGATGCCATCATGGCAGGTATGACAAAAACAAAAGAACGTGAAAATGTCTTTACCATGTCTGATACCTATTATGATACAAAAGTTGTCATTGCTACCACAAAGGCGAATAAAATCACCAAATATGAGGAACTTAGCGGGAAAACAGTTGGAGTTAAGAACGGAACTGCCGCTCAACGTTTCCTCGAAAGTATCAAAGATAAATACGGTTTTTCTATTAAAACCTTTGATACAGGTGATTTGATGAATAACAGTCTAAGTGCTGGTGCTGTAAATGCCATCATGGATGACAAACCTGTTATTGAGTATGCGATTAACCAAGGACAAGATCTCAGCATCAATATGGATGGTGAGGCTGTTGGAAGCTTTGCCTTTGGTGTCAAGAAAGGGAGCAAGTATGAACACTTGGTTACCGAGTTTAATGAAGCCCTAGCACAAATGAAAAAGGATGGTAGCTTGGAGCAAATCATCCAAAAATGGACAGCTTCTAAAACTACGGCAAGCCCAACGACAACTACTGCTGCTGGACAAAAAGCTACTCCAGTGAAAAGCAAGTACATTATTGCCAGCGACTCATCTTTTGCCCCATTCGTCTTTCAAAATTCAAGCAATCAATACACTGGTATTGATATGGACCTCATCAAGGCTATTGCCAAAGATCAAGGTTTTGAAATTGAGATTACCAACCCAGGATTTGACGCAGCCATTAGTGCTGTTCAAGCTGGACAAGCAGATGGTATCATTGCTGGTATGTCTGTAACAGATGCTCGTAAGGAAACCTTTGACTTCTCAGAATCATACTACACAGCAAATACGATTCTTGGTGTAAAAGAATCAAGCACAATTGCTTCTTATGAAGACCTCAAGGATAAAACTGTCGGTGTTAAAAACGGAACTGCTTCTCAAACGTTCCTTACTGAAAATCAAAGCAAATACGGCTATAAGATTAAAACCTTTGCAGATGGCGCTTCTATGTATGACAGTCTGAATGCTGGCTCTATCGATGCCGTGATGGATGATGAGCCAGTTCTCAAATACTCTATCAGCCAAGGTCAAAAATTGAAAACTCCAATCGCTGGAACTCCAATCGGAGAAACAGCCTTTGCTGTTAAAAAAGGCACAAATCCTGAATTGATCCAGATGTTCAATAACGGACTTGCTAACCTCAAAGCTAACGGAGAATTCCAAAAAATTCTTGACAAGTATCTAGCTAGCGAAACATCATCTGACTCTACAAGTACGGTTGACGAAACAACTATCTGGGGTTTGCTTCAAAACAACTATAAACAACTTCTTAGTGGACTCGGAATCACTCTTGCTCTAGCTCTTATCTCATTTGCAATTGCCATTGTCATCGGTATTATCTTCGGTATGTTTAGCGTTAGCCCATACAAATCTCTTCGTCTGAT
>CAUVGG010000110.1:0-3322 GCA_963551305.1 uncultured Streptococcus sp. | reverse complement strand
AAAGACTAAGGAGAAAGAATCATGTTTTCTTTTTAAGTTGTTGATTTCGATACTGTCTAGGTGTTAAGTGATAGTGCTGCTTAAATTGACGGTTGAAGTTTGAAAGGTTGGTGAAACCGACTTGGCTTGCAATTTCTTGAATGCTGAGGTTGGTTTGGACGAGTTTCTCACAGGATTTTTCAAGACGTAACTGGAGCAGGTAGTCCATACAACTGGCTCCAGTATGTTGCTTGAAAATACTCATAAAGTGATTTTTACTATATCCAAATGTTGCAGCTAGTTGTTCGATATGAATGGGTTCTGCATAGTGCTGTTCAAGGTAGCAAATCACTTCTTTTAGTTTTTGGTATTTTTGGTAGGTATCATCTGTATAGTGTCGATTGACGTATCTATACTTAAAGAGAAGATGAAGCAATTCGTATAGTTTAGACTTTATGAGTAGATCGTAGTATATGCCTTTTTCTTCAAGGATAGAAAAGAGGGAAAGAAGGCAGGATTGAATTTGATCATAGGCCTTATCGCCTGGTGATATTTGAGGAGTGAGGCAAAAGTGACCAGAGTGGAGGGGTTGGATATAGCGTTGGCTAAAGCTGTCAATTTGACTTCTCCCAAGATAATCTAGATGAATCCGAAAGCTGGTAGAAAATAGTTCTTGATCTTTGTGAGAATAGATAGCATGGAGAGAGGTCGGCTGGATAAGAAATATATCTCCTTCACGACTTTCAAAGCGTTCTGAGTTGATATGAACGATGGCAGAACCCTTTGTAACATAAATAATCTCTAGCTCAGGATGACAATGATAGATTGTGTCAGGAGATGTTTTGGATAGGATTTGTTTTTCAAAATCATATGGGAAGTCAGATGGGTTATCTCGTAAGAAACGTGAACGGTCTGCCATGGTAAATCCTCCCGATATTCTATTACTACTTTTATTATACCAAAAAAACTTCCTTATCTAGGAAGTTTTCGAGTTTTAAGCTTTCTTTTTCATATAAAAAATAGTAAGCATAAGTCCAATGAAGGCCAAAGCAATAGCAACATAAAAAGCTACACTATAATTTCCATTATTAGCCATTGCCATTTGAACAGCGACTTTGGGAGCGAAAAATGCTGCTAAAGAATATCCAGTGAAGACGATACCGTAGTTGACTCCTTGATTTGCAGGACCGTAATTTTCCATGACGATAGATGGGAAGACCCCCATAACACCACCAAAGCAGATACCAAGTCCTATAATTCCTAAGGTAAACCCAAATTGACCAGGAACGATTGTTAGGGAGAATAAAGCTAGGACAATGACAGAATAGATAATCAATAGGGTCTTTGAACGGCCAATTTTATCAGAAAGTGATCCCCAGATAAAACGACCACTAGAGTTTGCGATTGAATAAAGAGAGACATAGAGAGCTGCAGTGCCTGCAGAGAGTCCAAACATTGATTGACCGATTGGTGATGCTTGAGAGGCAATCATCAAACCAGAAAAGGCGCCAACAAAAAACATGCTAATGATAATGTAAAACAGAGGACTTTGTAGCATTTGTTTCCAGTTTTTATTAGTAGCTCCTTGCTTAGTTTGTACTGGAGCTTTCCAGCCTGCTGGTTGGTAGCCACTTGGAGCTGCCTTGATAAAGAAAATTGCACAGATGACAACAACAATATAGACTAGCCCAATTATACGAAAAGCAAAGAAGGCATCTTGTTGTTGAATGAGACTGCTTGCGACTGGAGAAGCAATGACTGCAGCAAAACCCATGCCGCCTGTCAGAATTCCAGAGGCCAAGCCACGTTTATCAGGGAAGAGGCGAAGTGAATTGGAGAGGGCACCTGAATAGGCAAAACCTTGACCAAGCCCGGCCATTAATCCATAGGTCAAATAAAGCATGGCTGGTGAATTGGCATAGCCGGTTAAGTAAAATCCGCTAGCAAATAGGAGAGCACCGAGGGCGATGGTCCATTTTACATAACCTTTGTCAACTAAATAACCTCCTAGAATCATGGGGATAGGGCCGATTGCAGAGTTGATAGCAAATGCTAACATAATATCAGACATGGACCAGCCTGTTGAACTGCTAAGTGGTCCAGAAAAAACAGAAAAGGAATAGACGGCACCTGTGCAAAGAAGAATGGCTGTAGACGCGGTTAAAACTCGCCAACGATTGAATGTCTCTTTCATAAAAACATCCTCCTTAAATGTATATTTTTTCACCAAGAATATATCATAGTTAAGGAAGCCGGTCAATAGTTTATGAAGATATTTTGTTAATTTTTTCACGAACTTATACTAAAGTACGATAATCTGATAGAATAACACGGTCTTTATTATCAAGGATTTACAAGATTTTCTAAAGTAGTATAATGAAAGTAGATTAAATAAATGAAAGGGGTACCAAGATGAAACTAGTTGCTATCGTTGGAACCAATTCAGATCGCTCAACCAATCGGAAACTCTTGAAATTTATGCAAAAACACTTTTCGGATAAAGCCGACATTGAGGTATTGGAAATCAAACAATTGCCAGCATTTAACGAACCTGAGGACAAGCAAGCGCCAGCTGAAGTTCAAGCTTTTTCAGAAAAAATTCTTGCCACAGATGGTGTGATTATTTCAACACCTGAGTACGATCACACAATACCAGCACCTTTGGCCTCTGCTTTGGAGTGGATTGCCTATACCAGTCGTGCCTTAATCAATAAACCAACGATGATTGTAGGTGCTTCTCTCGGTTTGCTAGGAACATCTAGAGCGCAGGCACATTTACGTCAGATTTTAGATGCGCCGGAGCTTAAAGCGAGAGTTATGCCTGGTACAGAGTTCTTTCTAGGTCATTCTGAGCAAGTACTGGATGATGAGTGTCATTTGAACAATCCTGAAAAGGTTGCAGAACTGGAAGAACATTTTTCAGAGTTTCAAAATTTTGTTGAATTAACAAAAGCTTTAGTAAAACCTGAAGATACAAATCGAAAAAAATCATTCATTTGGGAAGAATGGTTGAAAGCATAAGTATTTCAAGAAAGGAGAACAATCCATGAAATTAGTAGCTATTGTTGGTACCAATGCCAAACAATCTTATAACCGTAGTTTGTTGCAATTTATGAAAAGACATTTTGCTCAGAAAGCGGATATTGAGATTTTAGAAATAACAGATGTACCAATGTTCAATGAAACAGATGATCAAACAGATACACCTATTATTCAGAAGTTTAATCAAGCTATTTCAGAAGCTGATGGTGTCATTATCTCGACACCCGAGCACAATCATACGATTCCATCAAGTTTGAATAGCTTGCTCGAGTGGTTGTCTTTTAACATTCATCCACTAGAC
>CAUVGG010000109.1:0-3329 GCA_963551305.1 uncultured Streptococcus sp. | reverse complement strand
GCCCCATCAGTATAGCATGATTTAAAGTTGTTTCCTTAAAATGTTGCAACTCTGCCGGCAAATGCCAAGGGAGACGATTTTCCTTCCCAATCACACCTTTTTCATCCTGGGCCCAAATGGCTATGATTTTCTTTGTCATGCTTCCGTCCTTTTTATTGATATTACTATTTTATCAAAATTCTCCCAAAAAGACTGTTTTGAAACGCGCGCAAAAGAGAGAAAAGGAGCAGGTATCATCTAGCCTGCTCCTCTCGTCCCTAGGACATATATTTTTTTGCTTCTGATTCAATTTTTTCGACCACTTCTTGGATACTTAGTCCAGTTGTGTCGAGGTAAACTGCATCCTCAGCCTGTTTGAGAGGCGAGGTTTCACGATGACTATCTTTGTAGTCACGTGCCGCAATTTCCTCTTTCAAAGTTTCCAAGTCAGTTTCAATCCCTTTAGCAATATTTTCCTTGTAACGACGCTCTGCTCTTTCTTCAACAGAAGCTACTAGGAAAATCTTAAGTTCAGCTCGTGGTAAAACAACTGTCCCTATATCACGCCCATCCATGACGATACCACCTTGCTGAGCAATCTCTTGCTGGAGCGAAACCAGTTTCTCACGCACTTCAGGAATAGCAGCAATGCTTGAAACCTTGTTGGTCACTTCATTTTCACGGATAGGATGAGTGATATCCACATCCCCTACAAAAACAAGTTGCTCACCTGTTTCTGAACGTCCAAAACTAATGGGATGTTGGTTAAGAAGCTCAAGAAGTTGGTCTACATTTCCCGCATCCAACTGGTGCTTGAGCGCTATATAAGTCGCAGCACGGTACATAGCGCCCGTATCGAGATAAGTATAACCAAAATCTTTAGCGACAATCTTTGCGACCGTACTCTTACCACTGGAAGCTGGACCATCAATAGCAATTTGAATTGTCTTCATTCCCGACTCCTATCTTGTCTTGATCACATCACCTGGATTGGCAAACCAAGATCCAGATGACATATGAGAAGGATTTAACGCTTCCAACTGGGCAATAGAAATCCCTGCACGCTGAGCAAGAGCTGCCTCACCCTCTCCAGGATGCACTGTGAGTGTTCCCTCCCCTTCTGTATGTTCTTCTGAACTGCTCTCTGAAGGAGTTGTTTCAGAAGAAGATGTTTCTTCTACCTTGCTACTTGAAGATGACGATGCTTCTACTTTAGAACTTGAACTTGTAGAAGGAGACGATGTATCATAGAAGTCCTTCAAAGATGAAGTACGATTGCTTCCACCGGTTGATAGGTAAATCAATACAACTACCATCGCTACAACGATTACAAAGAAGAGGCTAGCTAGAATCGTTAAGACACGATTGGCAACAGCCCCTTTTCCTTTTTGTTTACGGCGACGACGCTCTGACCTTGATTCTTCCTCACTATTTTCATAGATATCTTCTTGCCATGGTTCCTTTGCCATACCTTACTCCTTGTATTTTTTACATTTTCTTATTACAATATAAATATGAAACTCACACTTATACCTGAACGGTGCATTGCCTGCGGGCTTTGCCAAACCTATTCTGAACTCTTTGATTACCATGATAATGGAATCGTTCGATTTTGCGATGATCCAGTTGAATTGCAAAGAGAAATCGCTGAGACCAGCGATGTTCTGGAGGCCATCAAAAATTGTCCTACAAGAGCACTTCTAAAAGATCCATCGTAGGAAGCAGGGAATGAATGTTATTGATTTTTTCTCATTTTTCCCACACTTACTAGTTTAGCATATTTCTAGGTAAAATTATAGTCTTTTTTGGTTATTTTTTCCTTCAATAATAGAAAGGTCACTCTTTTCTTTGACGAGATAGAGTGGTCTTTTTTTGGTCTCTAGATAAATCTTACTGATATACTTACCGAGAATTCCAATTGTCAGGAGTTGAATCCCTCCAAGAAAGAGAATGACAGCCATCAAAGACGTCCAACCAGATGTCGGATTTCCCAAGATAAGAGTCCGAAACACTACAAAAATAGTCATCACAAACGAAAGAAAACAAGATAGAAGTCCCGCTACAAAGGCTATACTCAAGGGGAAATCTGAAAAGTTAAGAATCCCTTCAATCGAGTAGAAAAAGAGTTGTCTAAAACTCCAACTGGTCTTGCCAGCCTGTCGTTCAACGTTTGGATAATCAAGATAGTGCGTTTTAAAACCCACCCAGGCAAAGAGTCCTTTAGAAAAACGATTGGATTCGGTCAGGGTTAAAATAGCATCTACCACAGACCTTCTCATCATGCGAAAATCACGAACACCTGAGGGTAAAGCTACTGGGCTAATTTTTTGCATGAGGCGGTAAAAGAGGTCAGCACAGAGACTGCGGAAAAAGGGTTCTCCCTCCCGACTAGTTCTCCGTGTCCCAACACAGTCTATGTCTGCATTTTGATCTAGTAAGGCTTTCATCTCAAGTAGCATACTAGGAGGATCCTGAAGATCTGCATCCATCACGACCACCAAGTCTCCAGTTGCATGCTGCAAGCCTGCGTATAAGGCTGCCTCTTTCCCAAAATTTCGTGAGAATGAGACATAATGTACCGCAGGATTTTGCTCCCGATAGGTCTTCAAAAGCTCTAAGGTCCCATCGTTTGAGCCATCGTCTACAAAGACATATTCGACTTCTGCTCCCAAGTCAGGAAGCAGAGCTTCCACAGACTGATAAAAAAGAGGAAGTACTTCCTCTTCGTTTAGACATGGGACGATGATTGAAATCATCATCTTAGTCTTCAAATCCATTTGGATGCTTGCTTTGCCAACGCCATGCGTCTTCACACATTTGGGTGATGTCGAGTTCTGCTTCCCATCCAAGCTCTGCTTTGGCTTTTGCTGGGTCTGAATAGCAGGCAGCGATATCACCTGGGCGGCGTTCTACGATGCGGTAAGGAATAGGACGTCCCACTGCTTTTTCCATATTTTGGATAATTTCAAGAACGGAGTAACCTTTACCAGTTCCAAGGTTATAAACATTAAGACCTGAACCTTTTTGGAGTTTTTTCAAAGCTGCAACGTGACCTTTAGCTAGGTCTACGACATGGATATAGTCACGAACCCCAGTTCCATCTTCTGTATCGTAATCATCTCCAAAAACTTGTACTTGCTCTAGTTTGCCCACTGCTACTTGTGAAACATAAGGCAAGAGATTGTTTGGAATGCCGTTAGGATTTTCTCCCAAGTCACCGCTCTCATGTGCTCCGATTGGGTTGAAGTAACGCAGCAAGACCACATTCCATTCTGAGTCTGCCTTGTAGATATCCGTCAAAATTTCCTCTAACATGAGCTTGGTACGACCGTATGGATTGGTCACTGAAA
>CAUVGG010000108.1:0-3362 GCA_963551305.1 uncultured Streptococcus sp. | reverse complement strand
CCTATCGGAACTAGCGGAGATCAGGCTGCTCCGACCCTTAGCTTTCCTGATTATCCAGTTCGAGTCTTGAAAAATAAGGAGACTGGAGTGGAAATCATCGGTGGAGCCAGCGACTTAGAAGGAATTTCTCACGTTTCTAGCCAACGTGTCTTAGCTCAAGAACTCTTTGGCAAGACCTATGATGCTTACGACCTACAACTTAAAAATCCAACCGATCATAGCTTGCAGCCAAAAGGCTCTGTCTTGGTTCGCTTGCCTATTTCAGCTAACGTAGAAAAGGTCTACTACATCACTCCGACCAAGGAGTTGCAAGTCCTTGATTTCACCGTTCGAGACAGAAAGGTAGAATTCATCACTAGTCATTTCAGTACCTATGCTGTCGTCTATCAAGCTGCTGGAACAAGCTCTAACACAGAGGAAAAAACAAGTGCTTCAGATACAGAAACCTTAGCACACGAGACTGAACAACTTTCATCTAGTCCTAGCCTTGCTAAAACTGGATATCATTCTCCTAAAGAAGAACTTCCAGCAACAGGAGATGCGTCCAACCCACTCCTCTTCTTAGCAGGCCTCAGCCTAGCCCTCACAGCCACTTTTATGTTAAAAGGAAGAAAGGATGACTCCAACTAACCTTTAAGCACACAAAAACAGGATGAAGGTGATCTTCATCCTGTTTTATTTTGTAATCAAAGGTTATTTTATAGTAGGTATAAAACGGCTAGGGTCAAGAGACTTGCTAGAAGCCCAACTCCCCAAAAGAAGAAGTCAACCTTCCACTCACTCCAAGGATTGCCCTTGCCTGAGAATCCTCCAAGCTCAAAATGATGATGCACAGGTGTCATACGGAAAATACGCTTTCCACCACTAAATTTGAAGTAGGTAACCTGCATCATAACAGAGCTTGTCTCAAAAACATAGATAATCCCAATCAGCAAAAGGGTCCATTCTTGGTGGAGCGCCATAGAGATTGCTGCCAGCATCCCACCTAGAGCCAAACTACCCACATCCCCCATGAAAACCTTGGCAGGCTTGTGGTTAAAGACGAAGAAACCTAGCAAACCACCAATCATGGCAAGAATCACAAGAAGAATATCCAGTTGATTTTGCATATAAGCAATCACACCGTAGGCCGATAAGCTAATCACTACGGAAATACTTGCTAAGCCGTCGATCCCGTCAGTCAGATTCACCGCATTGGAAAAGCCAACTAGCCAGAAAAGGGCAAAGAAGATATAGAAAATACCCAGATGTACTCGGTAGCCAAAGACTGAAAGCATGTCGCCACCACGCTCATAAAAGAGGTAGAAAATCACTCCTCCAAGCAACTGGAGAGCAAGCTTTTGCTTGGGATTCAATCCTTCGTTGATCTTACGGAAAATTTTGAGGAAATCATCCAAAAAACCTACCAAACCATACAAAACCAAGATAAACAAAATCATGCCTACATTGTTAGTCAATTGTTGGGTAAAGAGAGCGACAAGGAAGCTCACTACTACTGCAACGATCAGGAAGACAAGACCTCCCATGGTTGGAGTCCCAGCTTTAGCTTGGTGTTGCTTGACATCCTCGTGCATCTGCTGTCCTGTAATCTGCGCTTTTCGATAAAATCGGATAAAGGCTGGAATACCTATCAAGGTCAATAGAAAGGCTAGAACTCCAGCATTAATGGAACTAATCATGTTAATCTCCTAAAGTTATTTTCATTTTTTTAAGGTCTTTGAGAGCTGTATTGGCACGGACACTTTGTTTCTTGACCGTTTTGCCACTACCTTCCCACTCGACTTCTATATTTAGCCATTTGGCAAATGTTTGCACATTTTCATCTGTCCAGCCATACATATCAGGCATTTCTTCGACCTTATCAGATAGGATCAAGATCTGCTGATTAGCTTCCAAATTATCTCCTTCAGAAACCGAGAGCTCCTTGATATTGGTTCCTGTTCCGATAACGATTGGTTGGACAAGGTTACGACGCAATTCCTCTGCTAGGTCACCCGGAGTAAAGTCCTTGGTAGCTGGCATAGCATAGCTTGTCGTCTTGCTGACCTGATCCAAGCTCTTGGCAGTTGACTGAAGATTGAGGGATTCTTTCATGGCAGAAGCTCGCTCAAGGATTGGGTTGGCAAACTCTCCCAGCTGAACACCCGAATAATGCACTGGCTGTTGCACCGTCACATAGAGGATAAAGTCAGGATTTTCTGCAGGATGCATCGACACAACAGAGAAGATATAGTTGGTTTCACCTGTAAGGTAACCCCCATTCTTCTCATCGGCAATCTGAGCAGTCCCTGATTTCAGGGCGACATTCTGACCTGGAACATTGACATTTGGTTTTCCTGTACTGTGGTTGTACATGGTACCGTAGACAGGATCTGTTCCGACCATGACCATGTGCTCCCGAGTAGAGGACGCTGCTGCTTTTGACACAGGATTTCCGACAATTTCCTTTTGAGACTTACGAACAGACTGGTCATTTGGATCATAGAGGGCACTGATAAATTTCGGCTCCAACATAACCCCATCGTTGGCAATAGCTGTAAAAGCACGAAGCATCTGGGTCTGGGTAACAGAAATCCCTTGTCCAAATGAACTCATGGCGATATTGACAATGTTGTCAGCAGGCAATTGACCTGTGTACTCATCTGCCAGACCAAAACGGGTCGGTACCCCAAACTTAAAACGGTTGAGGTAGTCCAGCCAGGTTGCATCCCCCATCTTTTGCTCAAGCAAGGTCATTCCGATATTACTTGAGTGAGCAAATCCTTGAGAGAAGGTCATGGTGCCACCACTAGTCAATCCTTCATTGACGTCCCAGTCTCGAATGGTCGCATCTGCTATTTTCAATTCACTACTGTTAAAGTACTCGCCACCAGGGAAGGTATTGTTGTCAATAGCCGAAGCCAACATCATCACCTTCATGGTTGACCCTGGCTCGTAGTTACTTTGATAGAGGATATCACGCCAGACAAAGTCTTTTGTGATGCCATCCTTGGTATCTGCATTAAAGGTCGGCCGTTGGGTCGTAGCCAGGATTTCCCCTGTTTTAGCGCTAACCAAGGTAGCCGTCATATACTTGCCTTTTACTTTTTCCTGGAAGGCATCCATCTGGGTTTCCATAAAGGATTGCAAGGGACTAGAAAGGGTTGTGTAGACATCTTTTCCGTCTACCATGTGTTGGGAAGCCTGCTCCGTACCCGGAACAATATTTCCCAGACGATCCTTCTCATAGGTGATAATCCCATCTGTACCCGCCAGAATGCTATTTAAAGAACTCTCCAACCCAGATGTCCCAATCAACCTTTTGGTGCCATCCTCATTTTCATGGAGTTGCGCTAAACCGATAAAGGAAGAAGCAAACTGTC
>CAUVGG010000107.1:0-3396 GCA_963551305.1 uncultured Streptococcus sp. | reverse complement strand
CAATTTAGTAAACGTTAAAACTTATTTACACTTATTGAAAGCATTTCGTATCAAAAATACGGGATGCTTTTTCTGTTCACCCCAAATATTTGAACCTTGAATTTACGTTAATACGTTCCGTTACGACTGTTGGCTTTAAAATAATTAGCTTTATCGTAAGGCTCATACCCTAAAAAGGCTGATAACTCTGCTTGAAGCAGATCGTTCATAACTGTTTCAAGGAATGAACGAAAAAATTCATCAATATCTTGCTTTTGGGCTAAGAAGTTAAGTAGTTTTGTAGTAAACTGTGTCATAGGAATAAACCTCGTTCCAGTAATGTTTCGTAACTCTACTATAACGGATTTCTTCCTGTTTGTGTTTACACGGCTTATTTTACACTACCAAAAGAACTTTAGCTATTGGGTATACAAGCTAAAGTTCTCGGCTCTATAATTTCTGTAGTGGGTAAAGCCACCATAGGAATTATAGAGCCTTTTCTTTCAACATTTTCTGAAAAAGGAGTATAATGAGGGTGTAAATATGAAATCGCTTTAATGATTTAGAATCGAGGAAAGGATTATGAGTGATTCTAGACAGAAGGGGACTACATTAGGAACCTGTGCCCCTGATCAGGTTTATCAAGTGTTGCAAACAAGTCCTCAAGGGTTAAACTCACAAGAAGTAAAAAAGAGGCAAGCAACTTATGGTCCTAACCGGTTGAAAGAAAGTAAGAAAGAACCTATTTGGTTGACCTTTGTCAAACATTTTACCAGTCTCATGGCCCTCTTATTGTGGGTTGGTGGCTTTATTGCTGTGATTTCCCATAGCTTGGAGTTGGGAATTGCGATTTGGCTGGTCAATATCATTAATGGTCTCTTTAGTTTTATTCAAGAATATAAGGCTAGTCAAGCCACGGCAGCACTGAATAAGCTTCTTCCATCCTATACCCGAGTTCTTCGTGATGGAAAGGAAGATAAAATCCTTGCACAGGACTTGGTGCCAGGTGATTTGGTTTTCATTGAAGAAGGTGACCGTATTTCTGCAGATGGACGTCTGGTTGCTGTGACAGACTTGCAGGTAAATCAGTCTGCCCTCACTGGTGAGTCTAATCCCATTTATAAATCAGACCAAGCAGATTTGACTCCTGATAAGACTGAATTGGAATATGACAATATGGTGTTTGCAGGGACCACAGTTTCCTCTGGGTCAGGACATTTTATAGTATCTGCTATCGGTATGGAAACTGAGTTTGGACAAATTGCAGACTTGACGCAAAACCTAGCTCAGGAAAAGAGCCCACTGCAAAAGGAACTGGACCATTTGACCAAACAGATTTCGGTTATCGCAGTATCTGTAGGCCTCTTCTTTATGATTGCAGCAACACTATTTGTCCATCAGCCTCTTTCTCAAGCTTTCATCTTTGCCTTGGGAATGATTGTTGCCTTTATCCCTGAGGGGTTACTTCCTACAGTTACCCTCTCTCTAGCTATGGCTGTACAACGCATGGCTAAAGAACATGCTTTAGTGAAGAAATTATCTTCTGTTGAGACTCTTGGAGCAACCTCTGTTATTTGCTCAGATAAAACAGGGACCCTAACTCAAAATGCCATGACAGTTAATCATTTATGGACCTTGTCAGGTAATTATGAGGTAACTGGGCTAGGTTATGCACCAGAAGGGCATATTGAGAAGGATGGTCACCCTGTTTCTCTGAAGGGAAATGACCTCCTGAATCGTTTGGTTCGCTTTTCTCACTTGGCTAGTAATGCTCAAGTGGTTGCGCCAAGTGCTGACAATCCCGATTATACGGTCTTGGGAGACCCGACTGAAGCTTGTCTTAATGTTCTTGCAGAAAAAGCAGGTATTGATTTAAATGACAACCACAACTGGGCTCCTCGTATCAAAGAAATTCCCTTTGATTCGGATCGTAAACGAATGACAACGGTACATAGTCTCGAAAAAAGTCTGGATGGCAGTCACCATATTTCCATCACTAAGGGTGCGCCTAAAGAAGTGATGGAACTTTGCTCAGACTATTATGATGGTCAAGGAGCAATCAAATCTATGACTGCTACAGAACGTCAAGCAATTCTTGCTGCTAACGATCAATTTGCTCGTGACGGCTTACGTGTTTTAGCTGTTGCTTATCGTCCTTTGGAAAGCGAAGATATTAGAGAAGACAAGTGGGATATGCGGACCCTCGAAGAAGATATGGTCTTTGTGGGACTTGTTGCCATGAGTGACCCTCCACGTCAAGGTGTACGTGAAGCAATTGAGCAATGTCACCGTGCCAGTATTCGCATTATCATGCTCACAGGTGACTATGGTTTGACAGCTCTTAGTATTGCCAAGAAAATTGGAATTGTAAAAGGTAACAATGCACGAGTGATATCAGGGCTTGAACTGGCAGATATGACCGACGAAGAGCTCAAAGTAGCTCTTAAAGGCGAGATTGTTTTTGCTCGTGTGGCTCCTGAACAAAAATATCGTGTAGTCAATGCACTTCAGGAACTTGGTGAAGTTGTCGCTGTTACTGGTGATGGTGTTAATGATGCCCCTGCTCTTAAAAAGGCTGATATCGGTGTAGCTATGGGGGTATCTGGAACCGACGTAGCCAAGGAATCTGCTGATATGATTTTAATGGATGACCACTTTGCTTCTATTGTCCATGCTGTTGAAGAAGGACGTGCCGTTTATCGAAATATTCAAAAATTCCTGACCTATATTTTTAATTCCAATACTCCTGAAGCTGTACCCTCTACTTTCTTCTTGTTCTCTTTGGGGCGCATTCCTCTTCCCTTAACAGTTATGCAAATCCTAGCGATTGACCTTGGAACAGATATGATGCCCGCTTTGGGATTGGGGGTTGAGCCACCAGAAGAAGGCATTATGGACAGGCCACCAAGGCGCCTATCAGATCGTTTGTTAAATCGGCAATTATTATTAAAAGCCTTTGCTTGGTATGGTATGATTGAGTCTGTTTTGGCTATGGGTGCCTTCTTCCTTAATTATTGGGTTAATCAAGGACATCTGAATCATCTAGCTAGTTCAGGACCTCTTTATCGAGAGGCAACAACCATGACTTTGGGAGCTATCATCTTCACGCAGATTGGTATGGCTATGAATAGTCGCAAAGGTAGAGGATCTATTTTCAAAATCAAACCATTTGCAAATAAGATTATTAGTCTGGGGATTATCTTAGAAATCATTCTCTTTATTATCCTGTCCTATGTACCTCTTTTCCACACTCTCTTTAATACAGCTCCGATTGGTTTTGATGATTGGCTCTATTTGCTCGTCTGTCCATTTATCATTATGGCTCTAGAGGAAATAAGGCACCGACTATTTGATTAAGAGTAAGCCGATGGCTTACTTTTTAGGCTCTATAATATTTGTAGTGGGTAAATCCCCTAT
>CAUVGG010000106.1:0-3445 GCA_963551305.1 uncultured Streptococcus sp. | reverse complement strand
TCCTTGAGAAAAATGAGGCTGGACAAGCTACTTGGGAACAACGCTCCAATGTTGTCAATCTTCAAACAGGGCGTTCCAGTCATATAAAAAATTCAGATGAACTGCAGACAAATGCTGATAAATGGTTTGACTTTATTCAATATTCTTTAGAAAATGGAAATGCCTTTCTAGTCAAACGTAATCTCGCTATTCAAGCTATAAAACATTCTCTTTCAACTCATAATGATTCTGAACAAAATCCCTATGACTTGGAAGGGAAAAATATTCTCTATGTAACACCTGACTACTTCAAAAAAGAAGGTATAGAGTTAACATCAGAAACCTTTAAAAAAATCAATAATCTAAAAGATGGACAGGTTCTTGTAATACTACCTCAAGAACAAAAGAAAAATGAGGAACAAATAAAACAAAACATACAAGAAGATTTAACTAATCAATTATACAGTAGTGATACAAAGCATAGAGTCGAAGTTAGTATAACTTATACTGATCAAAAAAAAGATGTATTCATTTATAATACCACCCATATCGCTTATGATCAATGGTTATCAAATCCCATCTTTCTTGTGCTTTCTCCTAAAGCACTTGGTAAGGCTTCCTCCATCTTCTGGTTTAAAAATCTAGAATATCTCTATTTTACAGACCTACATCAGACACAAGAACTTTTGAAACACTATCAACTTGATCATATGGTCTCAGGGCTATCGTCTGCTAGGGAAACCTATCTCCAGTTAAATCAAAAAATTAAAATCGAAATTTTTAGTAACTTAGCAAGTGCTATATTTGCTATTTTGACTTCAATTTTGCTGTTTACAAGTTTAAATCTGCTCTATTTTGAAGCCTTTCGCAAAACCATATTCTTGAAAAAAATAGCAGGCTATTATTTCTTTGAATTACACAATAGATATATCACTTCTCAAATAATATCTCTCTTTCTCGGAAGTGGTCTAGCTTTCATTATTTCTAAGAATATCTGGATTACCCTGATCCTATTTTTCAGCTTTTCAAGTTTAGCCGTTCTTCTATTGAAAATCTGTGATAAGAAGGAAAGTAAAACCTATGCTAGCATCATCAAAGGAGGATAGTATGATTGAATTGCAACATATTTGGAAACAATTTGGTTCTCGTATTATTTTTTCAGACTTGAATCTGAATTTTCAAAGTGGTATGGTGTATGCTTTGATAGGAGACAGTGGTTGTGGAAAAACCACTTTGCTCAATATGCTTGCAAAACTAGAGACTTTCGACAAAGGAGAAATCATTTATAAAGGAAAGTCTTTGACTTCTCTAAAAAATGAGGAATTCTATCGTAACGAGCTAGGTTATCTCTTCCAGAACTTCGGACTATTAGAAAGTCAGACCATTCGAGAAAACCTTGAGCTGGGACTGATTGGCAAAAAACAGAACAAGAAACAAGAAAAAGAGAGACTTCTTCTTCAAGCACTACAAGCTGTCAGACTAGATTATCTAAGCCTCAACCAAAAAATCTATGAATTATCTGGTGGCGAAGCTCAACGCGTAGCGCTTGCTAAGATTATCCTGAAAGATCCTCCTTTAATTTTAGCCGATGAGCCTACCGCCTCGCTAGATCCAAAAAATTCCAAGGAAATTATGGAAATTCTCCTTGAACTTCGTAATGCTAATAGAACAATTATCATCGCAACTCACAATCCTAGTATCTGGAAAATGGCTGATCAGGTAATTCATCTCTCTCAAGATGGAAAAGAATATACTTAAATACCAAAATCCCTTGTGGCTAAATAACCACAAGGGATTTTCAGTCATTTATGCTGCTTCTTTTAAGTAACATAGTGCAAATAATAAATACTTCCTGTTAAATCTCACCAAAACCAGCCATCATTGTCTTCAATAGCTTGGGCTTCTTTGCGTTTGCGTGGTCCTGTTCCGTACATTTCAGCTTCAATCTCTTCCTTAGTTGGCAAGATAGAGGCAAGGATGATGTAAATAATCACACCGATTCCAAAATTTGATATGGTAAAAATGGCAAAGAGAAAGCGGACTAAGGTTACATCAAAATTCCACTTGTCTGATAGACCAGCTAAAACTCCCGATACCATGCGATTTCGTCTCATTTTATAAAATTTTGTATTCATGATTGTTTCCTCTTTCGGTATTCTTACAACTAGTATAGCATGAAACAGGGGCACAAACATCAGTCCTTAGGCCGATTTAAGATGACGAGTTTACCACGGCAGACGCCACAGCGATAGCGTTTCGTATCAATCTTTCTCTTTCGTTGATAGGATTGCTGGCAGGATTGACACTGATAGACTAGGTAACTACTTTGGGCTCTCAAAGGTGGTACAAAGCGCAGTCCATCCACTTCTTTCAAAAGTTCCTTAAAATCTCGGTCCTTATGGCGATAACCCTTTTTCTGAAAATAAAGGTGATAGTGACAGAGTTCATGGCGCACGATTTTGCGAAAGACTTCCAAACCTAGTTCATGATAAACCTTGGGATTAAAATCCAAATGCCCATCCTTGGGGAAAAATCGTCCACCTGTCGTTCGCAGACGAGAATTCCACTGGGCTTGGTGGGTAAAAGGTCTACCAAAGTCTTCGAGGGAAACAGACTGAACGTAGTCAGTTAGATTCATCTGGAGCGAGGAGCGACAGATTAACTTTTTCACGTTCAGTATCGATTTTTTTAACCCAAACCGTTACCAAATCTCCAACTGACACCACTTGGCTGGGATGTTTGATAAATTTACGACTCATATGGGAAATATGAATCAAGCCGTCCTCGTGAATCCCAATATCAACGAAGGCACCGAAGTCAACGACATTCCGTACCACACCTTCCAACTTCTGGCCGACTTTTAAGTCCTTGATATCCAGTACATCTTGACGGAGAACAGGTGCATCAAAAGAATCACGGAAATCTCGACCTGGTTTGAGAAGGTCGGCAATGATATCTTTAAGGGTTTCTGGTCCAAGTTCTAGTTCTTGCGCCATCTCCTTGACTGAAAGGGACTTCAGCTTATTTTGTGCTTCTTCATTCAAATCCTTGATATCCAAGCGTTTGAAGAGCTCCTTAACCGCACCATAGTTTTCTGGGTGAACTCCTGTATTATCAAGGATATTGCTACTTTCCGGGATACGGAGGAAACCTGCAGCCTGTTCAAAGGCTTTGGCACCCAGACGAGGGACCTTCTTGATTTGAGCGCGTGAAGTGATTTTTCCTTCTTCCTCACGGTATTTGACAATATTTTCAGAGATAGTTTTATTGAGTCCAGCTACATGGGAGAGAAGTGCTGGGCTGGCTGTATTGACATTGACGCCAACCTGGTTAACCACCGTATCAACGACAAAGTCCAGACTTTCAGACAGTTTCTTCTGACTAACATCGTGCTGGTATTGCCCGACACCGATTGACTTAGGATCAATTTTAACCAATTCAGCAAGGGGGTCCTGCAAACGACGGG
>CAUVGG010000105.1:0-3450 GCA_963551305.1 uncultured Streptococcus sp. | reverse complement strand
CATCGTCCTCTGCAAAGATATCCTTGAGCAAAGCACCATTGTAGATGTGTTTCACCACATCACGATCAGCATCTGGAGTCTTGGCCGGAACACCGTCGGGAGCGATTGGGTAAATGCCCTCCGTATTTAGCTGGAAGACATGGCGGTCAACTGTCTGCGTGAAATCACCAGACAAGTTGAAGTAGCTGTGATTAGTTGGATTGACCAGCGTATCCTGATCTGTCGTTACCTTGTAGCTGACTTCGTAGGCACCAGTTTCTTCCAAGTAGTAGCTAATCCAGATCTTGAGATGACCAGGAAATCCTCCTGTTCCGTCTGTACGCTCTGTGTAGAGGGTCAAGCCATGGTCACTCACCTCAACCAATTCAAACAAGCTCGCATCCCAACCTGTTGAACCACTGTGGTTACAGTTGCTAGCATTGTTGACTTCAAGGTCATAGGTCTTGCCGTTGAGCTCAAATGTCGCACCAGCGATACGGCCTGCTACTGGTCCCACACTCGCTCCATGCTTGGGACTATTGCCTACATAGCTAGCAAAATCATCAAATCCCAAGATAACATTGGCAAAATTTCCAGCCTTGTCAGGCGTGACATAGCGCAAAATAGTCGCACCATAAGTCATAACTTCAAGCTGGTAGCCGCCGTCAGTCTCAAAGCGATAGGCCAAGACATCCTTGCCCTCATGATTTCCAAATACACGCTCTGTGTATGCTTTCATTCTTCTCTCCTTTGATCCATTTCTCTTAAGTAAACAAACCATAGAAAGTGTATACACCATCTATGGTTGTAGTTCCTATTTTCAGAATCCTTTGTCAGAAAACCTTAAGTATCTTCTTAATAAAAGGGAATTCTTCTATTTTTGTTTTATGCTTCTACACATTCAGTCCATGAAGTCGCTGTTGTTTGAAGAACCTTGTTGAGTTCGTCAATGTTCTCAAATCCAGTTGTGCGTAACCATTCACGAGCTGCTGCTTCACCGTCTTTGATGTAGGCTTCAACTGATCCAGCCCAGGTTGCACGGCCACAAAGAACGCCGTTGAAGTTTGCACCTGATTCGTGGGCAAAGACAAGCGTTTCTTGGAAGAGTTTAGCTGACACACCTGCACTCAAGTAGATATATGGCAAGTTAGTCGCTTCGTCTTGTGCTTTGAAGAAGGCTGCTGCTTCTTCGCGTGTATGCACGATTTCACCATCGCCAAAGCCTTCAACGTATTTAACATTGACTGGAACTTCTACTTTCAAAACATCGATGTTAAAGCGTGGGTCTGAGAAGACCTTCATAGCACCAATAACCTTGTGTGGTTTCACTTTGGCGTATTCTGCAGAACCTGCGTCAGCAATTTTTTCATCGTAAGCAAGGATTTCAAGGAAGAATGGGATGTCTTCCGCCACACACTCAGAACCAATGCGTTCGATGTAGGCTTGTTTTTGTTGGTTGAGTTCGTCAGAACTGTCTACGTCATAGTAAAGCAAGAACTTAACAGCGTCTGCGCCTTGTTCTTTGATGCGTTTGGCAGACCAAACATCCAAGCAGTCTGGTAAGCGTTTGGTGCTTGTTGTGTCGTAGCCAGTTTTCTCGTAAGCGAGGAGAAGGCCAGCTTTTGGATCAAGCGCTTTTGTAGCTGGAAGACCATACTCAGGGTCAAGAAGCATAGATGATGCGTATTTTGTCAATTCATCTGCTACCAAGACTTTGAGTTCTTCCATTTGAGCCACTGTTGGTTCTTCCGTTTGGTATTGAGCCATGAGGCGTTTCAAAGCGCCACGTTGGTCAAAGGCAAGAGCTGAGATAATGCCGTTCTCGTCAGAGAGTTTTTTCAAGCAAGCTACTTTATTGGGACTTAATTGTAATTTACTCATAGACACTTCCTTACTTTTGATAGTCATGAATGATAACACCTTGTACCACACGGTTTACTGTACCTGTAGGAGACGGTGTATCTGGTTTGTTTTCCACTTTGAGCGAAGTCAAAAGGGCAAAGAGTTGGGCATAAACGATGTAAGGGAAGACACGGTAAATGTCATTCAAAACTCCGCCACAGCCAAGAGCCACTTCTTTGACATTTTCAAGACCAAAGGCTTGATCACTCAAAAGCACAACACGACGAGCAATGTGATCACCAGCAACTTCACGAACCAAGTCCAAGTCGTACTTGCGAGTGTATTCTGACGTTGTGCCAAAGGTCAAAACAACTGTATCTTCATTGATAAGAGATTTTGGACCGTGACGGAAGCCAACTGGGCTTTCATACATGGTCGCCACTTGACCAGCTGTTAATTCCAAAATCTTGAGCTGAGCTTCATGAGCAAGTCCAAAGAAAGGACCAGCGCCCAGGTAGATAACACGGTTAAAGTCAAGGTCAACCAGCTCTTTGACATCTGCTGCATTTTCTAGAACCTTACGCGCAAGGCTAGTCACAACTTCAAAACGTTCAGCTTTCACAGCAAATTCTGTAGGATCAAAGACCAAGAGAGCTGTCAACATCATAGACGTAAAGCTAGAAGTCATGGCAAATCCAGCATCATTAGAGGCAGCTGGTTGCAAGAGCAAAAGATTGCGCTCATCGCCATGAGCTTGAAGCGCCAATTTACCATCTGCAGCACATGTAATGGTCACTTGATAGAGGTCGTCAACCAAGGCTTTAGCCAAATCAACAGTCGCCACACTTTCAGGTGAATTCCCACTACGAGCAAAGGAAACAAGGACCGTCGCCACATCTTTTTTCAAATAAGTTTCTGGGTTGGCTACAATATCTGTTGTCGCAATAGAATTGAAATTCCATTTGCGCTCGTCATAGACTTCCTTAAAGTATGGCATCAAGGTATCTCCCACATAAGCAGAAGTACCAGCACCCGTCAAGATGACCTTGATATAGTCATGTCTATCAGCGATACCTTGCAGAAAGGCTGCAATTTCTTCACGTTTCGCTTGATAGGCTTCAAAAGCTTCTTTCCATACATCAGGCTGTTGGTAGATCTCACGAGTTGTGATTTCTGCACCCAGTTCAAGTAATTCTTCTTTTGTGTAATTTAGCATAGAGTTCCTCTAATCTATTATTGTTTCATTCCTATTGAAAATATGGGAATGGGAGTGACTCCCATTCCCATGTATATTCTATATAAAATGCTCTAACGATTCTTACGTTGTCACATCTTATTCATCTTCGTCATCATCGAAGCCAGCTAACAAATCGTTGACTTTTACAATGCTTTCTGCAGCACGGATCTTGTAGTCCGCATCTGCACCTGTAAGGCTAGCATTGATAAATTCAATCACCATTGGCAGATTCATCCCTGCGTAGAGTTCAATATCACGACCCTCCATAATCAAGCGGCTCACCACGTTACATGGTGTTCCACCGAGAAGATCCGCAAAGACTAGGAAATCATCCAATCCTTCGATAGCAGCTTCAAATTTTGCAGTAAATTCTTCTGGGCCATCTTCTGGAA
>CAUVGG010000104.1:0-3486 GCA_963551305.1 uncultured Streptococcus sp. | reverse complement strand
CCTGGGAATGGTTGGCGCCATACGATGTGGTCTGGCATACCAAGCTCTGTACCGAGGGCACGGACTTCGTCTTTATAAAGAGTGTTCAATGGTTCAATCAATTCAAACTGCATGTCTTCTGGTAGACCACCAACGTTGTGGTGTGACTTGATGGTTTGGGCTGTATCTGTACCAGACTCAATCACGTCAGTGTAAAGCGTTCCTTGAGCAAGGAATTTCACATCTTTTAGCTTACTTGCTTCGTCATCAAAGACATAAACAAACTCGTTACCGATGATTTTACGTTTTTGTTCAGGGTCAGAAACGCCAGCAAGTTTGTCAAGGAAGCGTTTTGCAGCGTCTGCTTTGACGATATTCAAACCAAACTTACCACCAAGCATGTCCATAACTTGGTCAGCCTCTCCCTTACGGAGAAGACCGTGGTCTACAAAGATACAGATTAATTGATCGCCGATCGCTTTTTGAAGAAGAACCCCAACAACAGAAGAGTCAACACCACCTGATAGACCTAGAAGAACACGCTTGTCACCTACAGTTTCACGGATTTTCTTGATCTGCATGTCGATGAAGTTGTCCATTGACCAGTCGCCTTTAGCCTTACAGATGTTAAGGGCAAAGTTGCGAAGGATATCATTTCCGTATACAGAATGGCGCACTTCTGGGTGGAATTGGATACCGTAAATGTGCTTTTCTGGGTTTTCAATAGCTGCATAAGGACAGTCAGCAGAAGTGCCAGTACGAACAAAATCAGCTGGAATCTCTGTAACAGCATCGCCATGACTCATCAAAACAATCTGTTCTTCAGGAGTCCCTTCAAAGAGGGCAGAAGTGGTATGAGTAAGTGGTGATTGGCCATACTCGCGGTTACCAGCATCACCTGCAGGAACAACTTTTCCTCCAAGTTTATGAGTTAAAAGTTGCATACCATAGCAGATTCCCAAAATTGGAATGCCAAGTTCAAAAATTTCTGGGTCAATATCAAATGAACCATCTTCGTATACAGAGTTTGGTCCACCAGAGAGGATGATCCCTACAGGGTTAATCGCACGAACCTCTGCAGCTGAGATTTTGTGACTTTTTAGCTCTGAAAAAACACCAATTTCACGAATACGGCGTGAAATCAGCTGGTTGTATTGGCTACCATAGTCCAGCACGATGATTTTTTCGACATCTTGCAAATCAGTTGAAATGTTGCTCATCTTTTTCCTTTCTCAAAAGAAATATCTTTTTCAATATTCTATCACAAATAGGGGCGAATTACCAACTAAACAAGGCAAAGTTTGACTTTTTCTTAGCAAATACGGTACAATGGAGAAAATAAAGAAAAGAAGTGAGAATCATGTTACCAGCTTATATGAAAATCCACGATCAGATCAAGAAGGATATAGATGAGCATCATTGGAAAATCGGAGAGAGGCTTCCAAGTGAGCGAGATTTAGCTGAACAGTTTCAAGTTAGCCGGATGACATTACGCCAAGCTATCTCTCTCTTGGTCGAGGAAGGAGTTTTGGAGCGTCGTGTAGGAAGTGGAACCTTTGTCTCTAGCACTCGTGTCCAAGAAAAAATGCGAGGAACAACCAGTTTTACGGAGATTGTCAAATCTCAGGGGAAAGTACCTTCCAGCCAACTCATTTCTTACAGAAGAACCATTCCAAATGAGCAAGAGGTCGCAAAGCTGGGGATTACTCCAACAGAGAATATTATCCGCATGGAACGGGTGCGTTATGCTGACCAAGTTCCACTAGTCTATGAAGTCGCATCCATTCCTGAGAAATTTATTAAGGATTTCAAAAAAGAAGAAATCACCAGTCACTTCTTTCAAACCTTGCAGCAGTATGGCTACCGGATTGGCAAATCCCAACAGACCATTTATGCGAGATTGGCTAAGGAAAAGATTGCTGACTATCTAGAAGTCGAAAAGGGGCATGCGATTTTAGCCTTGACTCAGGTTTCTTATCTTGAAGATGGGACAGCTTTTGAATATGTAAAGAGTCAATACGTGGGTGAACGCTTTGAATTTTATCTTGAAAATAACTAGTTTAGAAAGGCTAGTTTTTTGTTTTCTTAAAAGATTAGAATTGTCAAAACAATCTGTCTAGGCTTGATTTTATCCTTTATTTACTATAAAATGAGAAGGAAAAACGTCAAACTTTTATATTGCAAATAGGAGAAAAAATGACAAAAACATTAAAACGTCCTGAGGTTTTATCACCTGCGGGGACTTTAGAGAAGCTAAAAGTAGCTGTTCAATACGGTGCGGACGCAGTCTTCATTGGTGGACAGGCCTATGGTCTTCGTAGCCGTGCAGGAAACTTTACCTTTGAACAGATGGAAGAAGGCGTGCAGTTCGCCGCTAAGTATGGTGCTAAGGTCTATGTGGCTGCCAATATGGTCATGCATGAAGGAAATGAAGCTGGTGCTGGTGAATGGTTCCGTAAGTTGCGTGATATCGGGATTGCGGCAGTTATCGTGTCAGATCCTGCCTTGATTATGATTGCAGCAACAGAAGCGCCAGGTCTTGAAATCCATCTTTCAACTCAAGCCAGTGCGACCAACTATGAAACTCTTGAGTTCTGGAAAGAACTTGGTCTAACTCGTGTGGTTTTAGCTCGTGAGGTTTCAATGGAAGAATTGGCAGAGATTCGCAAACGCACTGATGTAGAAATTGAAGCCTTTGTTCACGGAGCTATGTGTATTTCCTACTCAGGTCGCTGTACGCTATCAAACCACATGAGTATGCGTGATGCCAACCGTGGTGGTTGTTCGCAGTCTTGCCGTTGGAAATACGACCTTTACGACATGCCTTTTGGTCAAGAACGCAAGAGTCTTAAAGGTGAAATTCCAGAAGAATTTTCGATGTCAGCCGTTGACATGTCCATGATTGACCATATTCCAGATATGATTGAAAATGGTGTAGATAGTCTAAAAATTGAAGGTCGTATGAAGTCAATCCACTATGTTTCAACAGTAACCAACTGTTACAAGGCGGCTGTGGATGCTTACCTTGAAAGCCCAGAAAAATTTGAAGCTATTAAACAAGACCTGGTAGATGAGATGTGGAAAGTTGCCCAACGTGAATTGGCAACAGGTTTCTACTATAGCACACCTACAGAAAATGAACAGTTGTTTGGTGCACGTCGTAAAATCCCTGAATACAAGTTTGTCGCTGAGGTGGTTTCTTATGATGATGCAACCCAGACAGCAACCATTCGTCAACGGAATGTTATCAATGAAGGAGATCAAGTTGAGTTTTATGGACCAGGTTTCCGTCATTTTGAAACCTATATCGAAAATCTTCACGATTCTAAAGGCAATAAAATCGACCGTGCTCCAAATCCAATGGAACTCTTGACCATTAAGGTTCCTCAACCTGTGCAAGCTGGGGATATGGTTCGAGCTCTCAAAGAAGGTCTTATCAATCTCTATAAGGAAGACGGGACAAGTGTCACAGTTCGTGCCTAGATAAGGAAAAGTGAATGATTCAAG
>CAUVGG010000103.1:0-3490 GCA_963551305.1 uncultured Streptococcus sp. | reverse complement strand
TTCACGATTGAAGGTCGTGTGTGCTTCAACGATTGAAGGTCGCTTGAGCAGTATTCATTATAACACGCTTGGTTGGAGAAGACAAGAAAGAGGCTGATAAATCATCTCAACCTCTCTTTCTTACTTTGCAAACGAATCAATTTTCCCCTTTAAGTTCTTTCTTCGCTTGTTTTATCTGGTATTTCACTTGCTCAAAGCCGGTTCCTCCTAAGGAATTCCGTCTCTGAACAGCGGTTTCTGGACGCAAGTAGATATAAATATCCTCTTCAATCAGGGGATGGTAGACTTGCAACTCCTTCAAATCCCAATCTTGGATATTTTTACCATGCTTGATAGAGTCTAGAACCAATTTCCCTACTATTTCATGCGCTTCTCTAAAGGGGAGGCCTTTTTCAGCCAAATAATCTGCCAGTTCGGTCGCATTCGAAAAATCATTCTCTGTAGATTGCTGCATTTTGACCTTATTAATCTGCATGCTCGATAGCATACCTGCCAGCACATCCAGAGAATTTAAAATCGTTTCTACTGTATCAAACATGCCTTCCTTGTCCTCTTGCAAATCTTTATTGTAGGCTAGAGGCAAAGATTTCATGACGGTTAATAGCCCAAGTAAGTTCCCATAAACCCGTCCTGTCTTCCCTCGAATCAACTCGGCCATATCAGGATTTTTCTTCTGGGGCATGATAGATGAACCCGTTGAAAAGCTATCAGACAAGCTAATGTACTGATACTCAAAGCTACACCAATTAATGATTTCTTCGCAAAAACGACTCATATGCATCATTAAAATGCTGGCGTTTGACAGAAATTCCAAGATAAAATCACGGTCACTCACTGCATCCAAGGAATTGGTATAGGGTTGTTGGAAGCCCAATAAATCACTCGATAATTGACGGTTGATTGGAAAAGTTGTCCCCGCTAAGGCAGCCGCACCCAGGGGAGATAGGTCCGTATGTTTCAAGTTAAATGCGAATCGCTCGCTATCCCTTTGAAACATATTGTAATAAGCCATGAGATGGTGGGCAAAACTAATCGGTTGGGCGTGTTGCAAATGAGTATAGCCTGGCATGATGGTTTCCACATGTTTTTCAGCCAAATCCAGCAAAACACTGTTCAGATTCGCCAACTTATCCAAGACATGGCCAAGCTGCTCCTTTAGATATAAGTGCATATCCGTTGCGACTTGGTCATTCCGAGAACGAGCCGTATGTAGTTTTCCAGCTAGAGGACCGATTTTCTCTGTCAGCAACACTTCCATATTCATATGAATATCTTCATTTGCAATATCAAAATGAAGCTCTCCTGCCTCTAAATCTCGCAACAAAGCTTTCAGACCATCTTGGATCTGCTCTGCCTCTTCCAAGCTCAAAATGCCAGTCTGTCCTAGCATTTGAACATGAGCTAGGGAACCCATCAAATCAAATTTTGCCAGCTGGTGGTCAAAGGAAATACTCGCACCAAACTGTTCTACCCACTCTTCCACAGTGCCTTCAAATCGACCACCCCATAATTTTGTATTTTTCGGCATATCCTGTCGTCCCTTTCTATCGCGTCACTACTCAACATTTTTCTGAACTTCTGAATAAACCTTAGTCGGAAGCCCCCAAAGCTTGATAAATCCAACAGCTGCATCTTGGTCAAAAGTATCCGCACTAGTATACGTCGCCAAATTTTCATCGTAAAGAGAATTTGGAGATTTCCGAGCCACTACCTGAGCGTTCCCCTTATAGAGTTTGACTTTTGCAGTTCCATTGACAACTTTCTGTGTCTCCTTGATATAGGCAATCAAAGCCTGAGTTGCTGGGCTAAACCACAAGGCATTATAGATGAGATTGGACAACTCATTTTCGATAATAGGTTTAAAATGAGCCACTTCTCTCACAAGAGTCAAGTCTTCAATCTCCTTATGAGCTGCCAATAAAGTCACAGCACCTGGGCACTCATAAATCTCTCTTGACTTAATACCGACTAGGCGATTTTCCACATGGTCAATACGACCGACACCGTGTTTCCCCGCAATTTCATTTAGCTTTTGAATCAAATCCGCCACCTTCATCTTCTCACCATTGAGGGAGATGGGCACCCCGCAACTAAACTCAATGTCAATAAATTCTGGACTGTCTGGTGCCTCTTCTGGCGAAGATGTGATTCCAAACGCTTCTTCTGGTGCTTGGTTCCAAGGGTTTTCCAAAACACCACATTCATTTGCACGTCCCCATAGATTTTGATCGACAGAGTAAGGATTGTCAAGGTCAGCTGGAACTGGGACGCCGTTTTCTTTGGCATATTGGATTTCTTCTTCACGAGACCATTTCCACTCACGAACAGGTGCAACTACCTTTAAATTGGGATCCAAAGCTGCAATAGAGACTTCAAACCGAACTTGGTCGTTTCCCTTACCTGTACAACCATGGGCAATTGTGGTTGCCCCCGTCTGATGAGCTATTTCAACTAGTTTTTTTGAAATAAGAGGGCGACTCAGAGCAGATACCAAGGGATACTTTTGTTCGTAGTAGGCATGCGCCTGAAGGGCCACTAAAACATAGTCATTAGCAAATTCTTCCTTAACATCAATGACATAAGACTCAACAGCCCCAACCTTGAGAGCTTTATCGTGGATGAACTCCAAATCTTTTCCTTCACCCACATCCATACAAACAGCGATCACATCATAGTCTTTTTTTAACCATGTAATAGCAACTGATGTATCCAATCCACCTGAATAGGCTAAAATAACTTTTTCCTTACTCATTTCTCTTCCTTCTTTCTATTTTTCGATAGAGGCTTTAAAAGCATCGTCAATCAATTTGTCCAATTCCCCAGAATCCTTCAACTTCTGGATGGTTTTGTCAACCGCCTCTTTTAATTCTTTACTGTCTTTTTTCATCGCAACAGCGTAGGAATCTTCTTTGTCATTGTCAAAATCAAACTCAGCGATGGCTAGGTCTGGATTATTCTCTACAAATCCTTTTGCCACTGGTTCCTCAAAGATAAGAGCATCGAGTTGCCCTGATTTCAAATCTGTTATCAAATTTCCATTTTTAGGAAGTGAAACGAGAGAAGAATCCTTCAAGGTTTCTTTAGCCAGAGTTTCCTGGATAGAACCTTTCTGCGCTCCAACCTTTTTCTGAGCCAAATCCTTGACTGATTGGTAATTCGTTAATTCAGATTTTCTTACGATAACCTTATTTTTCGAAGTGTAGTAGGGAATTGAAAAATCGTAAACTTGACTTCTCTCCTCCGTTTTAGAAACACCTGATATGGCAAGATCGGCCTTGCCTGAATCAAGACTAGCCAGTACATTGTCAAAACTCATTGGAGAGAACTCCACTTCTACACCTAGTTCCTTTGCGATGGCTTTGGCTAGCTCAACATCTGAACCTACAATCTGATTTTTCCCATCAACCAATTTCTGGTATTCAAATGGAGCAAACTCTGGATTTAGGGCCACCACCAATTTTCCTTTAGCCTTAATGGCTTCAACACCTTG
>CAUVGG010000102.1:0-3492 GCA_963551305.1 uncultured Streptococcus sp. | reverse complement strand
ACACTAAAGGAGGTAAATAACCAATGTTAGTACCTAAACGTGTTAAACACCGTCGTGAATTCCGTGGAAAAATGCGCGGTGAAGCAAAAGGTGGAAAAGAAGTAGCATTCGGTGAATACGGTCTTCAAGCTACAACTAGCCACTGGATTACTAACCGCCAAATCGAAGCTGCTCGTATCGCCATGACTCGTTATATGAAACGTGGTGGTAAAGTTTGGATTAAAATCTTCCCACACAAATCATACACTGCTAAAGCTATCGGTGTGCGTATGGGATCTGGTAAAGGGGCACCTGAAGGTTGGGTAGCACCAGTTAAACGTGGTAAAGTGATGTTTGAAGTTGCTGGTGTATCTGAAGAGATCGCTCGCGAAGCGCTTCGCCTTGCTAGCCACAAATTGCCAGTTAAATGTAAATTCGTAAAACGTGAAGCAGAATAAGGAGAAGGCATGAAACTTAATGAAGTAAAAGAATTTGTTAAAGAACTTCGTGGTCTTTCTCAAGAAGAACTCGCGAAGCGCGAAAACGAATTGAAAAAAGAATTGTTTGAACTTCGTTTCCAAGCTGCTACTGGTCAATTGGAACAAACAGCTCGCTTGAAAGAAGTTAAAAAACAAATCGCTCGTATCAAAACAGTTCAATCTGAAGCGAAATAATAGACTAGGGAAGGAGAAATTTCAATGGAACGCAATAATCGTAAAGTTCTTGTTGGACGTGTTGTATCTGACAAAATGGACAAGACAATCACAGTTGTAGTTGAAACAAAACGTAACCACCCAGTCTATGGTAAACGTATTAACTACTCTAAGAAATACAAAGCACATGATGAAAACAATGTTGCCAAAGAAGGCGATATCGTACGTATCATGGAAACTCGCCCGCTTTCAGCTACAAAACGTTTCCGTCTTGTAGAAGTTGTTGAAGAAGCGGTTATCATCTAATCAAGCCTGAAAGGAGAAAACTGAAATGATTCAAACAGAAACTCGTTTGAAAGTCGCAGACAACAGCGGTGCACGTGAAATCTTGACTATCAAAGTTCTTGGTGGTTCTAAACGTAAATTTGCGAACATCGGTGATGTTATTGTGGCATCTGTAAAACAAGCTACTCCTGGTGGTGCGGTTAAAAAAGGTGACGTTGTAAAAGCGGTTATCGTTCGTACTAAATCAGGTGCTCGTCGCAATGATGGTTCATACATCAAATTTGACGAAAATGCTGCAGTGATTATCCGTGATGATAAAACTCCTCGCGGAACACGTATCTTTGGCCCAGTTGCACGTGAATTGCGTGAAGGTGGCTTCATGAAGATCGTGTCACTTGCTCCAGAAGTACTTTAATTTTTAGAAACAAACTAGTCCCCTAGCTTCAAGCTAGGGTGCCCTTGTGGGCGTAAGAAAAATCAAGGAGAAACCTAATGTTTGTAAAAAAAGGCGACAAAGTTCGCGTAATCGCTGGTAAAGATAAGGGAACAGAAGCTGTTGTCCTTACTGCCCTTCCAAAAGTAAACAAAGTTATCGTTGAAGGTGTTAACATCGTTAAGAAACACCAACGTCCAACTAACGAGCTTCCTCAAGGTGGTATCATCGAGAAAGAAGCAGCTATCCACGTATCAAACGTTCAAGTATTGGACAAAAATGGTGTAGCTGGTCGTGTTGGTTACAAATTTGTAGACGGTAAAAAAGTTCGCTACAACAAAAAATCAGGCGAAGTGCTTGATTAATCACGAAGGAAAGGAGAAGTATAATGGCAAATCGTTTAAAAGAAAAATATCTTAATGAAGTAGTTCCTGCTTTGACAGAACAATTTAACTACTCATCAGTGATGGCTGTGCCTAAAGTAGATAAGATCGTTTTGAACATGGGTGTTGGTGAAGCTGTATCAAACGCTAAAAGCCTTGAAAAAGCTGCTGAAGAATTGGCACTTATCTCAGGTCAAAAACCACTTATCACTAAAGCTAAAAAATCAATCGCCGGCTTCCGTCTTCGTGAAGGTGTAGCGATCGGTGCAAAAGTTACCCTTCGTGGTGAACGTATGTACGAATTCTTGGATAAATTGGTTTCAGTTTCACTTCCACGTGTGCGTGACTTCCACGGTGTTCCAACAAAATCATTTGATGGACGCGGAAACTACACACTTGGTGTGAAAGAACAATTGATCTTCCCAGAAATCAACTTTGATGACGTTGACAAAACTCGTGGTCTTGACATCGTTATCGTAACAACTGCTAACACTGACGAAGAGTCACGTGCATTGCTTACAGGCCTTGGAATGCCTTTTGCAAAATAATATAGGAGGTAAATCTAATGGCTAAAAAATCAATGATTGCTAAGAACAAACGTCCAGCGAAGTTCTCTACTCAAGCTTATACTCGTTGTGAAAAATGTGGTCGTCCACATTCAGTTTACCGCAAATTTAAACTTTGCCGTGTTTGCTTCCGTGAATTAGCTTACAAAGGACAAATTCCTGGTGTAACAAAAGCATCTTGGTAATTTAAGATATCAAGGGCGTCAAAACTCCAGGTGAAAATAGGAAACTTGACGAAGAAACTGAAGTTTCTAGGAAAGTTTATCTTTTTCACGCAGAGTTTAGCCCGGGTTCAGTTGGGCTTGCCAATTTGAACACGAGCTACAGCTTTGGCAAAAAAGACCAATTTGCTTTGGAGCATCGCTCCTGCATCAAATTGCCTATTTTTGCTCTTGCTGTTACGCTCTTTGTATCATGTATTAACTAGCAAGTGCAACTTGCAAACTACTAGTAAGAGGAGAAAAACAAAATGGTTATGACTGACCCAATCGCAGACTTCCTAACTCGTATTCGTAACGCTAACCAAGCGAAACACGAAGTACTTGAAGTACCTGCATCAAATATCAAAAAAGGGATTGCTGAAATCCTTAAACGCGAAGGTTTTGTAAAAAACGTTGAAATCATCGAAGATGACAAACAAGGCATCATCCGTGTATTCCTTAAATACGGACCAAACGGTGAAAAAGTTATCACTAACTTGAAACGTGTTTCTAAACCAGGACTTCGTGTCTACAAAAAACGTGAAGATCTTCCAAAAGTACTTAACGGACTTGGAATTGCTATCCTTTCAACTTCTGAAGGTTTGCTTACTGATAAAGAAGCACGCCAAAAGAATGTTGGTGGGGAAGTTATCGCTTACGTTTGGTAATTGATGATGTGAGAGCGTTAAAAGAATGCTGTGGAAATAGAAAGTTTGTAGCAGGAGTGATGCTCTAAGACAAACTTATCTTTTTCACCAAATTCTTAGCTCGAACTCAAATCAGATACAAAGCTCGTAAAGAACAAAGCAAAATTAGGAAGTCGGAGAAGTTTGTTTACAAACAAGCCAACTTATTTATTTTGCACAGTTCTTAGAGCGAGTTCAATTTAGCTATTGAACTCAATGAGTATCTTTAACCCCGTGAAAACTGGCCATTTAGGCCTGACAATTTAACAGGAGAAAATAAACATGTCACGTATTGGTAATAAAGTTA
>CAUVGG010000101.1:0-3540 GCA_963551305.1 uncultured Streptococcus sp. | reverse complement strand
TACCTGCTGTATTTTGGTGATGGGCAAATTCTAATCGTGTTTTTTCAGCTAGACTCGGTACCAAGGCTGCCTTCAAGGCTGTGCGGATCTTGGGTTTGAGAATAGCCTCTTGCCCCATAATACCACCACCGAGAATGACCACTTCTGGATTGGCGACGTAGCAAATATTTGCCAGACCTTTTCCAAGGTAATCTACCATCCGGTCAATACCAGCCATGCAGATCTTGTTTCCTTCTGTGGCTTCCTTGAAGATGCGTCGCCCATTCCACTGGTCAACTGGATCTCCATGAGCTGAAGCTACATACTCTACCAAGGCTGTCGTAGAAGCCAAATCTTGGAAAGCTCCATCCTGCATATGCATATAACCGACTTCACAGGCTGAATTGCTAAATCCATGGAAGACTTTCCCATCCATAATCAAGCAACCACCGATACCTGTTCCAATAGTCAAGCAAAGGGTAACACTCGCTCCCTTGCCTGACCCAGATACTGCCTCAGCAAGACCTGCACAGTTGACATCATTTTCAATTTCACAAGGAATCGAAAAGCTAGTCTCGATTTCCTTTTTGAACTGGGTTCCTGCGTAGTTAGGAATTTGAGGCCCAGCATAGAAAATCTCACCCTTATCAGGATCCACCATTCCTGCTGAAGAAATGGCAACGCCTGCTACTGGACCTTTTTCTAAATAGCTGGCTACGATATCTTTTGTCTTTTGTAAGATATGGGGTCCACCCTTTTGCGCCTCAGTTGGCATTTCATGCGATTCAACAAGTTGGCCTTCTTGGTCAATCAAACCATATTTGATGTTGGTTCCACCAATATCAATTGCAACGTAGTGTGTCATAAATACCTCCTTATGGATTAGAGGAAACGCTCCTTGGTTTCACGAATCAAGGCTGCAGCTGCTTCTACAACTGGGCGATCTTCTTCAGTTACTGGTGTCAATGGTGAACGAACTGAACCAATGTTAAGTCCTTCATTGATTTTCAAGACTTCTTTGATGACACCGTACATATTTCCATGTGTAGCAGTCAATTTACCAATGATTGCATTGATAGCGTATTGCAATTCACGAGCTGTTTCCAAGTCTTTCTCAGCAATCAACTGATTGAGTTTCAAGAAGAGTTCTGGCATAGCGCCATAAGTACCACCGATACCAGCTTTTGCTCCCATAAGACGTCCGCCTAGGAATTGTTCGTCTGGACCATTAAAGACGATATGATCATCACCACCAAGACTAACAAAAGTTTGGATATCTTGAACTGGCATTGAAGAATTTTTAACACCAATGACACGTGGGTTTTTCAACATTTCTGTGTAAAGACTTGGAGTCAAAGCAACACCTGCCAATTGAGGAATGTTGTAGATAACATAGTCTGTATTTGGTGCTGCAGCACTGATGTCGTTCCAGTATTTAGCAACTGAGTACTCAGGCAAACGGAAGTAAATAGGTGGGATTGTTGCAATAGCATCTACTCCCAAACTTTCCGCATGGCGAGCAAGTTCCATACTGTCTTTAGTATTGTTGCAAGCTACGTGAGCGATAATAGTCAATTTGCCCTTAGCAACTGCCATGACTTCTTCCAAAATCAACTTGCGGTCCTCTACACTTTGGTAGATACATTCACCAGAAGAACCGTTGACATAGAGGCCTTGAACTCCCTTATCAATGAAGTATTGAACCAAGGCACGGGTACGCTCTGGACTTACTTCTCCTTGATCATCATAACATGCGTAGAAGGCTGGAATGACACCTTCGTATTTTTTCAAATCTGACATAGATTTTCTCCTAAGATTTCTTTTTTCTGCTGAGAGCAGTTCTATTTTTTACAAGTTTAGTATACACCTTGTGAAAATCGCTTTCAATATCTTGTATACACTTAGATTTTAGTTTCTACTTGTATTTTAGAAACTGTAACGATTGAAAGTAGTTTCAGAAACAAGCCATCCTACTGGTACTTGGTGAAGATTTTCTCCATCAAACCTGCTTGGAGAAAGACTAGCAAACCAAAACCAAAGAGGATAAAAGCTGATCCACCCAAAAGGAGAGTGAAGGCGGATAGGTAAAGAACCATCACAATGAGAAAGAGAATGGCTAACATGAGGAAGAACCATGGAAAGTTAAAACTTGCCAAGATAAGCCCTTTTTGCAGCACTTCTTTCCAAGACAAATCATAGCGCGCAGCGATGGGATAACTAGCCAACATCACCAGAGTGAGGAAGATGAGAATCCCCAAACAGATAGCTTTCACAATCTGAAAAGGTAAAGCTGTCTGGCCCCAGAAGAGATAGAGGTCTAAAAGACTCAGCAAAACAATACCCAACTCTAGCAAACCCAACTGAAGCCCCAGTTTCAGATTTTGCTTGAAAGCTCTCAAATAGGTTCTGAAAACAGGTACTCGCCTGCTTCTCTTAATCTCAAACATAGTTTGGTAGAGGCTGATTTTAGCCACTCCAATCGTCACGATGGGCAAACAAGAGACAACAAAAAGAAGATTGGCTGTCACGATATCCAAGACCTTCTCACTGAAACGCATGAGAAAATTATCTGTATCAAATGCTGCCTTGATTAGGCTTACTCCTTTTTGTGCCATGTTTGCTCCTCCTGATTCTTTTAATCAATCAAAATTTTAAAGAGATATTTGCGAACCTTCTCTTCCATACCTGCATAACCATTTGGCTGGTGAGGTTCTCCTGGGAAGAAAATCGCAAAATTGTGATAACCCAACAAGAGTGGGTAGCCTTCATGACAATGGACAAAACCAATGTCGCTTGCTTCATCAAATGCTACCGCCTCGTCTTTGATACGTGAACCGTAGCTCGAATATTCATGCCCTTCTACCAGCAAATGCAAATCTGCATAGTTCTTATGATGCTCAAATTGGTTATTTTCAGCCTGATTGAGGACATTTTCCTGAACAACTAGAAAGACCTTGTCCCCGTCAATCTCATACTTACCGAGTTCGAAAGAATCCTTACGGTGCTGATAGAGATAGTCGATAGCCTTGTCTAGATTGGGATGGATTCCCTTGTAAAAGGCGATGTTTTTCAAATCGTCAAAAATCATACTGTTTCCTTCGTTTCTGATAGTTACTATTTTCCAGTTTCGAATTATCCTTTCTCTATTTCCCTGTAATAGTGCGGACGGAAGCAAATTCCTTCGGAATTTCATTCCTAATTTTTGAGCCTTTCACTCCTTCATCGTCAGTCTCAAAAATTCCGTCTAAGATAAGCGTAAGATGCTTATCTTAGATACCACTAAAGCGGGAAATAGTTACCCTAAAACGAACCTACTCTAACTAGTATCATGAAAAGAGTTCATTCTTAAGTTTATAAGTGTCTGACAAAACTTCACGAAGTAACTGCATACTCTCCATTTTGTAGACACTTATAACTCTATATTCTCTTATACTTAATGAAAATCGAAGAACAAACTAGAAAGCTAACCGCAGGCCATACTTAAGTATGGCAAGGTGATGCTGAAGTAGTTTGAATTCGATTTTCGCAGAGTATTATCCTTTAACAGCTCCCATAGTAATC
>CAUVGG010000100.1:0-3546 GCA_963551305.1 uncultured Streptococcus sp. | reverse complement strand
GACTTCCTCGTGAAGAAATGAAGAAGAGAGTGGCTGAATCTTTGGAGTTGGTAGGGATGCTGGACTTTAAGAAGAGAGAACCAGCTCGTTTATCTGGTGGACAAAAACAGCGTGTGGCTATTGCGGGAGTTGTTGCCCTGAGGCCAGCTATTTTAATTCTGGACGAGGCTACAAGTATGTTGGATCCCGAGGGGCGCAGAGAACTGATTCAGACAGTTCAAGAGATTCGAAAAGACCACCAGATGACAGTCGTCTCCATTACACATGACTTAGAAGAAGTTGCGATGAGTGACCGTGTCTTGGTCATGAAAAAAGGCCAAGTGGAGTCAACCAGCAGCCCAAGAGAACTTTTTTCTCGGGATGACCTTGACCAGATAGGGTTAGATGAGCCTTTTGCTAATCAATTGAGAGAATCTTTGAGAGAGACTGGTTATCAGTTGCCGGATGGCTATTTGACAGAAGGAGAGCTAGAGGACAAGTTATGGGAATTACTCTAGAAAATGTGAGCTTTACCTATCAAGAGGGGACTCCCCTATCTTCATCAGCCTTGACTGATGTTTCCTTGACGATTGAGGATGGTTCCTATACGGCTTTGGTAGGGCACACAGGTAGTGGGAAATCAACGATTTTACAGCTTTTAAATGGCTTATTGGTACCAAGTAAGGGTTCTGTTCGAGTTTTTGATACCGTCATTACCCCTACATCAACCAATAAAGAAATTCGCCAGATTCGAAAGCAAGTTGGTTTAGTGTTTCAATTTGCTGAAAATCAGATTTTTGAAGAGACTGTCTTGAAAGATGTTGCATTTGGACCGCAAAATTTTGGAGTTTCTGAGGAAGAGGCCAAGAAAATTGCGCGTGAAAAGTTAGCCTTGGTAGGCATCGATGAGTCACTCTTTGAGCGCAGTCCTTTTGAACTTTCGGGTGGCCAGATGAGACGTGTGGCTATAGCGGGTATGCTAGCCATGGAGCCAACTGTCTTGGTTTTGGATGAGCCGACAGCAGGCCTAGATCCTCTGGGCAGAAAAGAATTGATGACCCTGTTTAAAAAACTTCACCTTTCTGGAATGACAATTGTTCTGGTAACGCATTTGATGGATGATGTAGCTGAGTATGCTGATCAGGTTTACGTTATGGAAAAGGGGAGCTTAGTCAAAAGTGGTAAACCGAGCGAAGTTTTCCAAGATGTAGCCTTTATGGAAAATGTGCAGTTAGGTGTGCCTAAAATCACAGCCTTTTGCAAACGTTTGGCAGATAGAGGTATAGCTTTTAAAAAACTGCCAATCAAGATAGAGGAGTTTAAGGAGTCGCTAAATGGATAGTATGATTTTAGGGCGTTATATACCAGGAGATTCCATCATTCATCGTTTGGATCCACGTAGTAAATTACTTGCCATGATCCTGCTGATTTTGATTGTATTTTGGGCCAATAATCCTCTCACCAATCTCATTCTGTTTATAGCAACAGGTGTATTTATCGCTTTGTCGGGCGTCTCCCTCTCATTTTTCGTTCAGGGATTAAAGTCCATGTTCTTCTTGATCGCTTTTACGACTCTTTTTCAGCTCTTTTTCATTTCAAGTGGAAATGTCTTATTTGAGTTTTCTTTTATAAGAATAACGGATTATGCTTTGCAGCAAGCTGGGATTATTTTCTGTCGTTTTGTGTTGATTATTTTCTTTTCAACCTTGCTAACATTAACGACCATGCCTTTGAGTCTGGCAGCCGCAGTTGAAGCTCTTTTAGCACCTCTGAAACGCGTGAAAGTTCCCGTTCATGAAATTGGTCTGATGTTATCAATGAGTTTGCGTTTTGTTCCAACTCTGATGGATGACACGACGAGAATTATGAATGCTCAAAAAGCTCGTGGAGTTGATTTTGGCGAGGGAAGCATCGTTCAAAAAGTAAAGGCTATGATTCCAATTTTAATTCCTCTTTTTGCGACGAGCTTAAAGCGTGCAGATTCATTGGCAATAGCCATGGAAGCACGTGGCTATCAGGGAGGAAAGGGTAGAAGTCAGTATAGACAGTTGAGATGGAGTCAAAAGGATACACTGGCAATTCTTGTGATTTTGGTGCTGGGATGTCTCTTATTTTTCTTAAAATCTTAGTGGATTCGTAAGATTGATAAAAAATCACAGTAGTAGATCTTTAGTAAAAAGGTAGGAATATGAACCGTTTTAAAAAATCAAAATATCTAATCATCGTTTTTGTCACAGTTCTGGCAGTTTCTGTACTATTAGTGACAACCTATTCAAGCGCTATTGTGACGAAACTAGGAGATGGGATTTCCTTAGTAGATAGAATTGTTCAAAAACCTTTTCAGTGGTTTGATACTTTCAAATCAGATTTGGGACATTTGACGCGGACTTACAATGAAAACGAAAGTCTAAAAAAACAGCTCTATCAACTAGAGGTAGAATCTAATCAATCAGAAAGTTTAAAAAATGAAAATGAACAACTACGTCAGTTGCTGGATATGAAGTCAAAATTGCAGGCTACAAAAAACATAGCAGCAGATGTAATTACGCGTTCACCGGTATTTTGGAAGCAAGAGTTAACGATAGATGCAGGAAGTTCAAAGGGTGCTTCTGAAAATATGTTGGCCATTGCAAATGGGGGCTTGATTGGCAGTGTTTCAAAAGTGGAGGATCATTCAACGACTGTCAACTTATTGACAAATACCGAAAATTCGGATAAAATTTCCGTTAAAATCTTGCATGGTTCTACTGAAATTTACGGAATTATCGTTGGTTATGACAAAGAAACCGAACTTCTTAAAATTAGTCAATTAAACAGTAACAGCGACATTAGTGCTGGAGATAGGGTGACTACAGGGGGACTTGGAAACTTTAATGTTAAGGATATTCCTGTTGGAGAGGTTGTTGCTACAACTCATAGCAGTGATTATCTAACACGAGAGGTAACAGTAAAGTTAAGTGCTGATACTAAAAATCTTCATGTGGTAGAGTTAGTGGGGAATTAGCAATGAGACTGTTAAAACAAGTTGGTATTTTCTTTTTACTTCCTTTTCTTGTGCTAATTGATGCACATATTGGTCAATTAGTAGAATCCTTTTATCCACATTTTCACTTAGCCAGTCATTTCCTGTTTTTATTTCTCTTGTTTGAGACAATTGAGGTATCAGAATACTTCTATCTAGCTTATTGCTGTATAGCAGGTTTGGTGTACGATATCTATTTTTTCCACTTGATAGGAATTGCGACACTTTTATTTATCTTGATAGGTGCCTCACTTCACAAGTTTAATAGTGTGACTTTGTTGAACCGTTGGACGAGAATGTTAACAATAGTTGTGATGAGCTTCCTATTTGATATGGGTAGTTATCTCCTGGCCCTTGCTATGGGACTGACAGTAGAATCAATGCCAGTTTTCATTGTCTACAGTCTTGTCCCATCAATGATTTTAAACTTTTTGTGGATGGTGATTTTCCAGTATATTTTTGAAAAATATTATCTATAAGAAAGAAATAAAAATGTAACAAAGGCGTAATATTTATTATGTCTTTTTTTGGTATACTAGTAATGT
>CAUVGG010000099.1:0-3552 GCA_963551305.1 uncultured Streptococcus sp. | reverse complement strand
AATTTGGTATTGCTGGATCAGGTATGCACTGTAATATGTCCTTGTTTGATGCAGATGGCAACAATGCCTTCTTTGATCCAAAAGATCCGAGAGGCATGCAGTTGTCGGAAACGGCCTACTATTTCCTTGGTGGTTTGATCAAGCACGCTTACAACTATACTGCCATCATGAACCCAACTGTTAACTCCTACAAACGTTTGGTTCCTGGTTATGAAGCGCCAGTTTATATTGCATGGGCTGGACGTAATCGTTCACCGCTTGTGCGCGTACCTGCTTCACGTGGTATGGGAACTCGCCTTGAGTTGCGTTCAGTGGACCCAATGGCAAACCCATACATCGCTATGGCTGTTCTTTTGGAAGTTGGTTTGCATGGTATTGAAAACAAAATCGAAGCACCAGCTCCTATCGAAGAAAATATCTACATCATGACAGCAGAAGAGCGTAAGGAAGCTGGAATCACAGACCTTCCATCAACGCTTCATAACGCTTTGAAAGCTTTGACTGAGGACGAAGTAGTCAAGGCTGCCCTAGGTGAGCACATCTATACGAGCTTCCTTGAAGCCAAACGTATCGAGTGGGCTAGCTATGCAACCTTTGTGTCGCAATGGGAAGTTGATAATTATCTAGATTTGTATTAAATAGTAGAAAAGAGGTTGTCCGAATGGGCAATCTTTTTTTGTTTGCAAAGTTATAAATGTATTTTGATACAGATTTTAGTATAGAAAATATAGGTAATTCATATTTTTTATCTAGCTTACAATTATGCATCAGAATGGGAATATTCTGACAAATATCAGAAAGCGATATCAAGTTTATGTTTAGATTTTCTTTATAACGATGGTATTTAATGGCGATTTTCTACTTTGTCTCACATCTATTGTAACACTACAAAAAAAGTAAATATTTTTTATATCTGCTTTTAATTGACCTTTTTTTGTTTAAGAAAAATTTAATGAAGTGCTTGCCCAAAATGCTTGATTAATGATATAATTGAGTGTGGGTTACTAGTCTCTCTGAGAGCTATAACTCTTGTCTTTAACTTTTACTTTGAGTGCTAAACTAAAAAGCATTTATTGACAAGCTCTTTTGATAAGAATTGGTAGGTTAGCTGGGAAAACTACTAATTTGGGTACTAATAACGGAGTTCTTACCATATGGAGAATGGCAATAAATTTCTTTTTATGTGTAATCATAAAAAGTAAAAAGAAATTTAATAAGGAGAAAAAGAATGATAAAGTCGAAAAACAGGCTTAAAAAGACAATCGTTGGAATGATAACCTTTGTTTTAGCGTTTTTCTTACTGCCGTTTCAAGGCCTTTTTGCGGCACCGCAAGAAATAAAGGATGACACAGATCTTTCTGCACTAAGTCTTTACCAGTTTCAGTTAACTACGGATAACATGAGTGTTGTATCTAAGTCATCTGCCGTGCAGCAATACCATATGGATGCTCCAGGTTTTGGAGATCTACAACATAAATATCCTGGTTATCCAATGGAAAATTTCACCCTCAAGGTAGATAAAACCAAAAAGGAAGATCAAACCTTTGATAAACCTTTGTCTTTGAAATTTGCCAATGCTGGAACAGTCAATGGTAAGCAAGTAGATGCTTATTTAACGATTAATAAAGTTACTCTTCATTATATCAACAACTCAGAAGCTCCGGCTCAAATGGCTGATGTTAATAAGAAAACAGTTAACTTTTTCAACGTTTCTAATTTATGGGGAGCAAACCAATTTGAAATTGGGAATATCGCATATGTTGATGAGGCACATGACGATGTCATGAAAAATACCTTTACGGTTGATGCAGATATAACAGCAGAACTTAAGTATTCAGATGGTTCAGAACCTGACATGAAATTGGTGATGAAACCAACTGATATTGATGCAAATGGTCTATGGAATACCAAGGAAGCTTTCTATGTTACCAATTACAACACTAGCGTTGACAAGCGAGTGATGAACAACCGCAATAATTTGGAAGCGGTTCAAGAAGGTGATAAAACTGTTTGGAATGCAGGCCCAGGTGGTGGTACAAGTGGTGCGGAGGCCGAAAATAATATTTCCGGTTTAGCCCTACGCTCAGTTAACAACACCATGAACTTTGGTTACCGTTCAGCGAACTATGCCTCTGCAACTTTCTCTCTTTACATGGAACAAGTACAGTTTGCCCCAGAAAAGGAGGTAGATCCAGCTCAAATCCCAGCACAAGCAGGAGAGGCAGTTACTTATAAAACTCTTTTCAAGATTCCAAAACCAGGTAAAGAAATCATTGCAGCTTTATCAAGCCTTGATTTCGTTGATACCTTTGATGATCGTTTAGATTTCAAAGATCTTACAGTTGATGCAGATGGTGTTGTGTTGGCAAAGGATACAGACTATACTGTTGAGAAGTCAGGTCAAAAAGTAACTGTCAAGATGGCTGCTGCCTACTTGAACAAAGATAAGGCCGGAACACCTATTCGTATTACTTATAATACAGTAACAAATAATAAGGTTGGTGACAAAGCTTCAGGACCTATCGAAAACATTGTAGCTATGCAACCAGATAACCTTTATTTCGCATCAAACAAGGTAACAACGACCTTACTTTACAACAAGATTCATGAATTTGAGAGCGGTACACCTGGTAAGACCCTTCCACAAGAAGTTACAAACTTGTTACCAGCTAAAGTATCAGGTCTTGCAAATGGAACGACTGTAAATCCTACTCAACCAACAACTACTAAAGTATCTGTTCCAGAAGGAAACTGGGTATTCAAAGGTTACGATAAGGTTTCAGAAGTTGTTGAAAATGGAGATGTGAAGTTCATCGGTAAATGGGAATTCACTCCAGCGCCAACTTACAAGGCAACACATGAATTTGTAAGCGGAACGTCAGGAAAAGAACTTCCGCAAGAAGTGAAATCCTTGCTTCCAGCAGACCAAACAGACTTGAAAGATGGTAGTCAAGCGACTCCGACTCAACCAAGTCAAACAGAAGTGAAGACAGCAGAAGGTACATGGAGCTTTAAGTCCTATGACAAGGCATCAGAAACCATCAATGGAGCGGATGCCCACTTCGTCGGTACTTGGGAATTCACCCCAGCGCCAACTTACAAGGCAACACATGAATTTGTAAGCGGAACTCCAGGAAAAGAACTTCCGCAAGAAGTGAAATCCTTGCTTCCAGCAGACCAAACAGACTTGAAAGACGGTAGTCAAGCGACTCCAACTCAACCAAGTAAAACGGAAGTGAAGACTACAGAAGGCACTTGGAGCTTCAAGTCCTATGACAAGGCATCAGAAACCATCAATGGAGCGGATGCCCACTTCATCGGTACATGGGAATTTACCCCAGCACCAACTTACAAGGCAACACATGAATTTGTAAGCGGAACTCCAGGCAAAGAGCTTCCACAAGAAGTAAAAGACTTGCTTCCAGTAGACCAAACAGATTTGAAAGACGGTAGTCAAGCGACTCCAACACAACCAAGTAAAACGGAAGTGAAGACAGCAGAAGGCACTTGGAGCTTCAAGTCCTATGACAAGGCATCAGAAACCATCAATGG
>CAUVGG010000098.1:0-3560 GCA_963551305.1 uncultured Streptococcus sp. | reverse complement strand
CACTATTTCCTACACCATCGTTTAGTTTTCTGCTCAATGGATCAAAGAGAGCCTGCGCTTCCTGAATGTCATCTCGAATCTTACCCATTTCTTCATCTAGTTGATGAGCAATTTTGGCCGTGATTTCTAGTCTTTTTTTGATTTCTTCTGGGAAATCCCCCTGATACTTATAATTGAGCGAATGCTCAATGGTAGCCCAGAAATTCATAGCTAAGGTCCGGATTTGAATTTCAGCCAGAATCGTCTTAACACCACTGATGGTGTCAACTGTATACTCTACCACCACATGATAGGAGCGATAGCCCGAAGCCTTCCGATGCGTGATATAGTCACGTTCCTGTACGACTCTCATATCATGGCGTTTGCGTAAAATCGCAACAACCTCCTGAACATCATCTACAAATTGAACCATGACACGCAGCCCTGCGATATCTTGCAGGTCATTTTCCAGAGTTGCATAAGTAATTCCTCGACGAGCCATTTTTTCTTTGATACTTTCAATCGGCTTCACCCGTCCAGTAACAAACTCAATCGGAGAGTGCTTGTTTTGCTTACGATATTGTTTTCGAATTCCACGAAGCTTAATCTTCAATTCACCAACAGCTTGAATGTAAGGATCTAAAAATTCTTCCCATTCTATGGTCATATTTTCTCCCTTGTAATGTTTGATTGCCCTGTCGAAAATCTTTGATTTTTTCAGTACATTCGTATACAATAAATACATTGTCCATTATACCATAAATCGCTTTCAAAGATAAAAAAAAGGTTAGAAAAATGAAACATTTAGAAATTGAACTGAAAACACTACTGAAAAAAGAGGAATATGATCATCTAAAAGAACAGTTTTCCCATATCCAACCCGTCCTACAGAAAAACTACTACATTGATACACCTGATTTCCAATTGCGTGAAAAAAAGGTTGCCATGCGCATTCGCACCTTTTCAAATTGGGCGGAGTTGACCTTGAAAGTGCCACAAACTGTAGGAAATATGGAATACAATCAGAAACTAACTCTTCCAGAGGCTGAACATTATTTAGAAAAACAGATCCTACCTCAAGGGATGGTTATGGAGAAACTTGCTGAGATTGGCATTGAAAGTCATGACTGGTTTGTTCTGGGTTGTCTTGCAACTATTCGTTACGAAATGGAAACGTCGATTGGTCTAATGGCACTAGATGAAAGTCACTACTTTGATCATACAGACTACGAACTGGAGCTAGAGGTCACTGATTGTGAACAAGGAAAGGTCGATTTTCAGCAATTTCTTTCAGAAAATGGTATCACTTACCAAAAAGCTCCTTCAAAATTAATTCGTTTTATTAAAAGCATGAAAAAATGCTGAAATAATCTCCATTTTTTGGTAAAATAATGAAGATAAAATATTTAGAGTTTACAGAGGACGGTCCATAATGTCAGATAGAAACAACATGAAACTTTTTGCACTTAATTCCAATCATGAAATTGCACAAAAAATCGCGGAAACAGTTGGGGTACCTCTCGGAAAATTATCTTCTCGCCAATTTTCTGATGGTGAAATCCAGGTCAACATTGAAGAAAGTGTCCGTGGTTACGATGTTTACATCATCCAGTCAACCAGCTACCCCGTTAGCAACCACTTAATGGAGTTGTTGATCATGGTTGACGCTTGTGTACGTGCAAGTGCTCATAGTATCAACGTTGTCCTTCCTTACTTTGGTTATGCTCGTCAGGATCGTATCGCTTCTTCTCGCGAACCCCTCACTGCAAAACTGGTTGCAAATATGCTTGTCAAGGCCGGTGTAAGTCGTGTTCTAACGCTTGACCTCCACGCTGTTCAGGTTCAAGGTTTCTTTGACATTCCAGTAGATAACCTCTATACAATTCCTCTCTTTGCTAAACACTACAGCGATAAAGGGTTGCTGGGATCAGATGTCGTTGTTGTTAGTCCAAAAAACTCTGGTGTCAAACGTGCCCGTAGCTTAGCTGAATATTTAGATGCACCAATTGCAATCATCGACTATGCTCAAGACGATTCAGAGCGTAGCCAAGGCTATATCATCGGTGATGTTGAAGGCAAGAAGGCTATCTTGATTGACGATATCCTAAACACTGGTCGTACTTTCTCAGAAGCAGCAAAAATCGTCGAACGCGGAGGTGCTACTGAGATCTATGCCGTATCTAGTCACGGACTATTTGTAGAAGGCGCTGCTGACCTTCTTGATGCTACTAACATAAAAGAAATCCTTGTGACAGACTCAGTAGCCACAAAAGAGAGAACTCCGAAAAATGTGTGCTACATTACTGCTAGCGAATTGATTGGTGATGCCATCGTCCGTATCCACGAAAGAAAACCAGTTAGCCCACTCTTTGCATATAATAAAAAGGAATAAGGTGATTCTTTGATTTATTTGGACAATGCTGCTACTACTCCAATGTCAACAGTAGCTCTCGCAGAAATGACCAAGGTCATGCAAGAAACCCATGGGAATCCTTCAAGTATTCACGGTCATGGTCGCCATGCTGGCAAACTGCTCCGTGAAGCCCGTCAGGAGTTAGCTCACTTACTAGGAACCAAGCCCCAACATATCTTTTTCACATCTGGGGGAACAGAGAGTAACAATACAGCCATTATCGGCTATTGTCTACGTCACCAAGAACGTGGCAAACATATCATCACGACAGCTATCGAACACCATTCTGTCCTAGAAACCATTGATTATCTGGTTCAACATTTTGGCTTTGAAGCCACCATCATCCAACCAGTAAATCAAGAGATCACAGCGGGGCAGATTCAAGAAGCTTTACGTGACGATACCATTCTCGTTTCCACCATGTATGCTAATAATGAAACAGGCAGTCTCTTACCTATCGCTGAGATTGGACTGGTTTTAAAAGAGCATCCTGCTGCTTATCATGTAGACGCTGTTCAAGCTATCGGGAAAATTCCTATCCATCCTGAGGAATTAGGAATTGATTTCCTCAGTGCTTCTGCCCACAAATTCCATGGGCCAAAAGGAGTCGGCTTTCTTTATGCTTCTTCCGCAGACTTTGATTCCTACCTTCACGGTGGAGAGCAAGAACAAAAAAAACGGGCTGGAACAGAAAATCTCGCTGCCATTGTAGGCATGGTCGCTGCTCTTAAAGAGGACTTAGAGCAGCAAGCTAAACATTACCAACAACTAGAGGGATTAAAATCTGCTTTTCTAGATGAGATTGCAGATCTAGAATACTATCTCAACGAAAGCCAACACCAGCTTCCTTATGTTGTCAACATTGGCTTCCCTGGTCAAAAAAATGATTTGCTCTTGCTACGGTTAGACCTTGAAGGAATTTCAATTTCTACCGGTTCGGCTTGTACTGCTGGTGTCGTGCAAACCAGTCATGTACTTGAAGCTCTTTATGGGCCTGATTCTCATCGTTTAACAGAATCTGTCCGTATCAGTCTGTCTCCTCTTAATACCGAGGAAGAACTGAAACAACTCGCACAAGCCTTAAAAAATATTATTGGAGATTAATCTAATGGCATTTGAAAAAACCATTAAACTACAAAACTGCCGCTACGACTACACACTTAGCCCA
>CAUVGG010000097.1:0-3561 GCA_963551305.1 uncultured Streptococcus sp. | reverse complement strand
GAATACGAATCAGAAACGCGCGATACAAAGCTTGGGCCTGAAGAAATTACTCGTGAGATTCCAAACGTTGGTGAAGATGCCCTTAAAAACCTTGACGAAATGGGAATTATCCGTATTGGTGCCGAGGTTAAAGAAGGCGATATCCTTGTAGGTAAAGTAACGCCTAAGGGTGAAAAAGATCTTTCAGCTGAAGAACGCCTCTTGCACGCTATCTTCGGAGACAAGTCTCGTGAAGTGCGTGATACTTCTCTTCGTGTACCACACGGTGCCGATGGTGTCGTTCGTGATGTTAAGATCTTTACACGTGCAAATGGAGATGAGTTGCAATCAGGCGTTAACATGCTGGTTCGCGTCTACATCGCTCAAAAACGTAAGATCAAGGTCGGAGATAAGATGGCCGGACGTCACGGAAACAAAGGGGTTGTCTCTCGTATCGTTCCTGTAGAAGACATGCCTTACCTTCCAGACGGAACTCCAGTTGATATCATGTTGAACCCACTTGGGGTGCCATCACGTATGAATATCGGTCAGGTTATGGAGCTCCACCTTGGTATGGCAGCACGTACTCTTGGTATCCACATCGCAACACCAGTCTTTGACGGAGCAAGTTCTGAAGACCTTTGGGACACTGTCAAAGAAGCAGGTATGGATAGCGATGCCAAGACAATCCTTTACGATGGCCGTACTGGTGAACCATTTGACAACCGTGTATCAGTTGGTGTCATGTACATGATCAAACTCCACCACATGGTTGACGATAAGCTCCACGCCCGTTCAGTTGGGCCATACTCAACCGTTACCCAACAGCCACTCGGAGGTAAAGCTCAGTTTGGTGGACAACGTTTCGGTGAGATGGAGGTTTGGGCTCTTGAAGCCTACGGTGCGTCAAATGTCCTTCAAGAAATCTTGACTTACAAGTCTGACGATATCAACGGACGTTTGAAAGCTTATGAAGCTATTACAAAAGGAAAACCAATTCCAAAACCAGGTGTTCCAGAATCCTTCCGAGTTCTTGTGAAAGAATTGCAATCTCTTGGTCTTGACATGCGTGTCCTTGACGAAGATGACCAAGAAGTGGAACTTCGCGACTTGGATGAAGGAATGGACGAAGATGTCATCCACGTAGATGACCTTGAAAAAGCCCGCGAAAAAGCAGCCCAAGAGGCTAAAGCAGCCTTTGAAGCTGAAGAAGCAGAGAAAGCAACAAAAGCGGAAGCAACAGAAGAAACTGCTGAACAAGAATAAGCAGTTCACTTAGAATAGAAAGGGAAGAAATAGTGGTTGATGTAAATCGTTTTAAAAGTATGCAAATCACCCTAGCTTCTCCAAGCAAAGTCCGTTCATGGTCTTATGGAGAAGTCAAAAAACCTGAAACAATCAATTACCGTACCTTGAAACCAGAACGTGAAGGACTCTTTGACGAAGTCATCTTTGGTCCTACAAAAGACTGGGAATGTGCTTGTGGTAAGTACAAACGCATTCGTTACAGAGGGATTGTTTGTGACCGTTGTGGGGTTGAAGTAACGCGTACAAAAGTTCGTCGTGAGCGTATGGGGCACATCGAGTTGAAAGCTCCTGTATCTCACATCTGGTATTTCAAGGGAATTCCAAGCCGTATGGGCTTGACCCTTGATATGAGCCCTCGTGCCCTCGAGGAAGTTATCTACTTTGCGGCTTATGTGGTGATTGATCCTAAGGATACACCACTTGAGCACAAGTCTATCATGACAGAGCGTGAATACCGTGAGCGCTTGCGTGAGTATGGCTATGGATCATTCGTTGCCAAGATGGGTGCCGAAGCCATCCAAGACCTTTTGAAACAAGTAGATCTCGAAAAAGAAATTGCTGAACTCAAAGAAGAGTTGAAAACAGCTACTGGACAAAAACGTGTCAAAGCTATCCGTCGTTTGGATGTTTTGGATGCCTTTTACAAGTCTGGGAACAAACCTGAATGGATGGTTCTTAACATCCTCCCAGTTATTCCACCAGATCTCCGTCCAATGTTGCAGTTGGATGGTGGCCGTTTTGCCTCATCTGACTTGAACGACCTTTACCGCCGTGTTATCAACCGTAACAACCGTTTGGCTCGTTTGCTTGAGTTGAATGCACCAGGTATCATCGTTCAAAATGAGAAGCGTATGCTTCAAGAAGCGGTTGACGCTTTGATTGATAATGGTCGTCGTGGTCGTCCAATCACAGGACCAGGTAGCCGTCCACTAAAATCATTGAGCCACATGCTCAAAGGGAAACAAGGACGCTTCCGTCAAAACTTGCTCGGTAAACGTGTTGACTTCTCAGGACGTTCCGTTATCGCCGTTGGTCCAACTCTTAAGATGTACCAATGTGGTGTGCCACGCGAAATGGCGATCGAGCTCTTTAAACCATTTGTGATGCGTGAAATCGTTGCCCGTGACATCGTGCAAAACGTTAAAGCGGCTAAACGCTTGGTAGAACGTGGAGATGAACGTATCTGGGATATCCTCGAAGAAGTAATCAAAGAACACCCAGTCCTTTTGAACCGCGCACCGACCCTTCACCGTTTGGGTATCCAAGCCTTCGAGCCAGTCTTGATTGATGGTAAGGCCCTTCGTTTGCACCCGCTTGTCTGTGAAGCCTACAATGCCGACTTTGACGGGGACCAAATGGCCATCCACGTACCGCTTTCAGAAGAGGCTCAAGCAGAAGCTCGTATCCTCATGCTCGCTGCTGAGCACATCTTGAACCCGAAAGATGGTAAACCAGTTGTTACCCCATCTCAGGACATGGTTTTGGGTAACTACTACTTGACGATGGAAGAAGCTGGTCGTGAAGGTGAAGGAATGGTCTTCAAAGACCGTGACGAAGCTGTTATGGCTTACCGCAATGGCTATGTTCACCTCCACTCACGTGTTGGTATCGCGACAGATAGCCTCAACAAACCTTGGACTGAAGAGCAAAAACACAAGGTCTTGCTTACAACAGTTGGTAAAATCCTCTTCAACGACATCATGCCAGAGGGTCTACCTTACTTGCAAGAACCAAATAATGCGAACTTGACAGAAGGGCTCCCAGCTAAGTACTTCTTGCCACTAGGTGGCGATATCAAGGAAGCCATTCGCAACCTTGAACTCAATCCTCCATTCAAGAAGAAAAACCTTGGAAATATCATCGCTGAGATTTTCAAACGTTTCCGTACAACAGAAACTTCTGCATTCTTGGACCGATTGAAAGACTTAGGCTACCATCATTCAACACTTGCTGGATTGACAGTGGGGATTGCTGATATCCCAGTGGTTGAAGACAAGGCTGAAATCATCGAAGAATCTCATAAGCGTGTAGAACAAATCACCAAACAATTCCGTCGTGGTTTGATCACTGATGATGAACGTTACAATGCCGTTACAGCTGAATGGCGTGCAGCTCGTGAGAAATTGGAAAAACGCTTGGTTGATAATCAAGATCCGAAGAACCCAATCGTTATGATGATGGACTCAGGAGCCCGTGGTAACATCTCGAACTTCTCACAACTTGCCGGTATGCGTGGTCTGATGGCCGCTCCGAACGGACGTATCATGGAATTGC
>CAUVGG010000096.1:0-3604 GCA_963551305.1 uncultured Streptococcus sp. | reverse complement strand
GACTATAATATAATAAACTAATTGGGTCTCGGTGAGATAGTATCAAATGACTGAGTCCAAAGATAAGACCTGATAAGATGACATCTAAATAATACTTTGACTTAGGAAAGAAGGTGTTCATAAAATACCCTCTATCAAGAGTCTCCTCAAAAATAGGGCCGATGATTACAGGAAGTACAAAAGATAAGATAGTCGATAAAAAAGTTGGTTGTCCATTTGAAAGAACCACGGTAAAATACTCATCATGAATATTCCTATGATTAATCAAATGAGCATAGCGTGCCCAAAAATTACCGAGAATCTGATAAACCACATAACCTGCAAATAAGTAGAAGATAGTTGACCAGTTCCAGCTCTTTTTCTCAAAGATAAAGAGCATCTTTTTCTTTTTTAACCACCAAATTAATAGAAAGAAATTTCCTACTAATCCCATTGTTAAAATAAGAGAATAAACATCAGCGCCTAACCCTAAAATTATCGTCACATACAATCCAATTGTTTGTGGTAAATAGGTAGATAGTAAAATAATAAGCAAAAATATTCCAAATTGTCTTAGTTTCTTTGTGTTTCTCATCGTACTTTTTTTGAAAGATTATCCTGCTCGGAAACCGTACTTCCAAGCATCCCTATAAGAATTAAGTGCCCCTTGCCCCATATAGGGAGCAAATTCTCTATAATATAACCATCTACCATAACCATCTTCCCAAACGGCAAGACCACCTGAAGTTTGCTCTAAGTCCTCAGTTGAAAGAACTGTAAATGTTTCTGTACCTGTCATTGCAAGTACCTTCTTAAAATAGATTGTTGTAGGCTCACATTTATAGTATATTTCTTTTTTGTCTATTTTATAGTCTATCTCCTCAACTGTCAATTTTTCAACCTGAATAGCATTTTCAATAAAAAATGAGACCTTTCTAGTCTCATTTAGTCATTCTTAGTATTTTCTAAAGCGTTGGTAACGTTCTTCGATAAGTTGGTCGAGTGGTAGTTCTTTCAACCTATCTAGTTCTGCACGCAATTCATTTTTAACGCAACCTAGCAGTTCTTTACTTGATAGCCCTGCTTCTGAGATTACCTTGTCTACGATTCCCATTTCTAGGAGTTCATGTGAAGTGATTTTCATCAACTCCGCCGCTTCCATAGCACGACTTCCATCCTTCCAAAGGATAGAGGCAAATCCTTCCGGGCTAAGTACTGCGTAGATTGAGTTTTCTAACATCCAGACACGGTTAGCTACGGCTAGAGCTAGGGCCCCACCAGATCCACCTTCACCGATAATAATCGCGATGATTGGAACCTTGAGGTCACTCATTTCCATCAGGTTTCGGGCGATTGCTTCACCTTGTCCACGTTCCTCGGCTCCAACACCTGGGTAAGCACCCGCCGTATTGATAAAGGTCACAACTGGACGACCAAACTTTTCTGCCTGTTTCATTAGGCGCAAAGCCTTACGATAGCCTTCTGGATGAGGTTGCCCAAAATTTCGTTTGAGGTTGTCATGAAGACTTTTTCCCTTTTGGATACCAACGACAGTTACTGCCTGTTCACCTAACCAGCCAATTCCACCGATAACCGCACCATCATCACGGAAAGAGCGATCTCCATGCAATTCGATAAACTCGTCAAAGATTCCATTGGCAAAATCAAGTGCAGTCAAGCGACTCTGCTCGCGTGCCTCTCTGACTATTTTTGCAATATTCATCCGCGACTTCCTCCATGCAATCTCACTAATTTAGCAATTGTTTCAGGCAATTCTCTCCGTTTAACAATTGCATCAACAAATCCATGTTCAAGTAGAAATTCTGCCTTTTGGAAGTCATCCGGCAAGGTCTCACGAACTGTATTTTCGATAACACGACGTCCAGCAAACCCAACCAAACTCTGTGGCTCCGCTAGGATAATATCACCTTCCATAGCAAAAGAAGCAGTCACCCCACCTGTTGTCGGATCGGTTAAGATAGTTAGGTAAAAAAGTCCTGCCTTGGAATGACGTTGAACTGCCGCAGAAATTTTAGCCATCTGCATCAAACTCATGATTCCTTCTTGCATACGGGCTCCACCAGAAGCTGTGAAGAGAACGACTGGCAAGTTTTCTACCGTTGCATACTCAAACAAGCGCGTGATTTTTTCACCCACAACGGTTCCCATAGAAGCCATGATAAAATTTGAATCCATGATCCCAAGGGCAACTTTTTGTCCCTTGATACTAGCTGTACCAGTCAGTACTGCTTCATCCAAACCTGTCTTTTCACGCATAGTAGCCAATTTTTTCTGGTAGCCAGGAAAGTTTAATGGATCTTGAGTTTCAATACCCGTAAACATCTCCACAAAGCTGTCAGAATCAATCGTCAAAGCCAAGCGCTCTTGGGCTGAAATACGGAAAGTATAGCTACAATGGGGACAAATTCGTTCGCTCCCAAGATCCTTTTGGTAAATGGTGTGTTTACAACCAGGACACTGGGAGAAGAGTTCATCCGGAACCTCAGGCTTGGCTTGTGGTTTCTGCCTTACGGAACGGTTAGGATTGATCCGAATATACTTATCCTTTTTACTAAATAGAGCCATAACTCCCCCTTTTAGTTCTCATACTGTTTGAAAGTCTATTCTTTTTCTTGGTATTTTGGCAAGAAAGTTTCCATCAAGAAGGAAGTATCGTAGTCACCAGCGATAACTCGGTGGTCTGAAATCAGATCCAACTGGAAGTCTGCATTGGTTTGCACTCCTTCAATATCAAGTTCATAAAGTGCCCGTTGCATCTTCATAAGAGCATCAAAACGATTCTCCCCATGAACAATGATTTTAGCAATCATACTATCATAGTAAGGGGGAATGGTATAACCTGGATAAACTGCTGAGTCCACGCGCAAGCCAACTCCACCACTTGGTAGATAGAGATTGGTAATTTTCCCTGGGCTTGGAGCAAAGTTAAATGCTGGATTTTCTGCATTAATCCGGCACTCGATAGCATGACCTCGTAGGACGATATCTTCCTGTTTGAAAGGTAAGGGTTGCCCGGCCGCAATGCGAATCTGTTCCTTCACGATATCAACACCTGAAACAAACTCTGTGACTGGGTGTTCAACTTGCACACGAGTATTCATTTCCATGAAGTAGAAATTGCCACTCGCTTCATCAAGAAGAAATTCAATCGTCCCTGCATTTTCATAGCCTACAGACTCTGCTGCACGAACGGCTGCAGCACCAATTTCATGACGAAGGGTTTTGCCGATCGCAATGGATGGGCTTTCTTCTAAGACCTTTTGGTTATTCCGTTGAAGTGAACAGTCCCGTTCACCAAGATGGACAACATGACCCTCTTGATCTGCAAGAATCTGAACTTCGATATGACGAGCTGGATAAATCACACGCTCAAGATACATAGCGCCGTTTCCAAAGTTGGCCTTGGCTTCACTGGATGCTGTCTCAAAGGCTGCGACCAGGTCTTCTGCCTTTTCAACCTTACGAATTCCCTTTCCACCACCACCTGCCGATGCCTTAAGCATGACTGGGTAGCCAATCTTTTCTGCAACTGCAAGGGCCTCTTCAGCCGTATGAACTTCACCATCAGATCCTGGGATAACTGGAACCCCAGCCTTGATCATTT
>CAUVGG010000095.1:0-3613 GCA_963551305.1 uncultured Streptococcus sp. | reverse complement strand
CATCTTTGGTAATCACGAACTGGTGTTCATATTGGCAAGATAGGCCGCCATCAATGGTTTTATGAGCCCAGCCAGTTTTCATATCTGTGTCAATTTCCCAATCCCCAGTATTGATCATGGGTTCAATGGTCAACACCATTCCTTCACGGAGACGAAGACCACGACCTGCAACACCGTAGTTAGGGACCATTGGCTCCTCGTGCATAGTTGGGCCAACACCATGACCAACCAAATCACGCACTACACCATAACCGCGACTTTCAGCGTATTCTTGAATGGCTGCACCGATATCACCGATACGATTGCCGACAACTGCTTTCTCAATCCCTATATACATAGCTTCCTTGGTCACGTCCATCAAGTTTTTCACTTCTTCAGACGGTGTACCGACCGCATAAGCCCAACATGAGTCTGCTAAACCACCAGAATAGCTCTGGGTGTATTTTTTCATTTGCTCAACATTGTTGAAGTTGAGTTTAGATACATTGAGGTCGGATTTTGCAATCGGACCACCCAGTACCATGTCAACCTTGAGCAAATCACCATCTTTCAAGATGTAATGACGTGGAAAAGCGTGAGCTACTTCGTCATTGAGAGAGCAACAAGTGGCATAGGGGTAATCCATGACTGCACCATCTACTCCAATCTGTAGAGGAAGGAAATTCTCCTCTTTGCAACGACGACGAACATACTCTTCTACTTCCCACATATCCACGCCTGGCTTAATCAAATCACGTAAGCCGATATGGATACTTGCTAGGAAATCACCAGCCTTGTCCATGGCTTCGATTTCACGTGCTGATTTTAAAGTTATCATTTTTTCTCCTAGATTCTAATTAATTTTAACCGTAACATTTGCTTTTGAAACAATCTGATGACCATGATAAATATCATAATCAATAATGGCTGAGCGTCTCGTGTGGTGAATAATACGAGCCTGAATCCGCAAAGTATCATCTATCTGTACAGCCTGCAAGAAATAAATCAACATCTGTTCAATGATGAGATTACGTCCGCTATTCACAACTAGGTCTTGGGTCATATGGTTGAGGATTTCAGCCAAGACTCCATTAGCAAGGACCCCATTTTTCTCCAACATGAAGGGCTCAACAGTTATAACGACTTCATCATGATGATAAGAGAGTTTTTGTCCAATTTGCTCTGAAAAAGTTGGCAAGGCTGATACCTGAGAACGGCTCATTTTTTCCATGACATCTCTTCGTGTTACGACTCCAAGTAGAGTCTGGTTACTTCGAACGACTGGAACCATCTCAAAGTCTTCTGCTATCATTCGTTGACTGACATTGGCAATATTCGTCGCTAAACCTGTTACGAAGATACTGCGCGTCATCACCTTGTCAATCGTCGTGCTGGGAGACTTGTCTCCTGCGTCACGCATAGTAACAACCCCAACAACCACTTGGTGTTGGTTAATGACTGGGAAACGGCTACTTCTGTTCTTACGTACCAAATCTAGATAGTCTTTGACTGTATCCGTTTCTCTCAAAAAGCCATACTCATGACTCGGACGATAGAGTTTTTCGACTGTCAGAATATCGGTTTTGATTTGAACATTTGAGAGGGCCTTGTTAATCATGGTCGCTACTGTAAAAGTATCATGTTTACTTCTCAGGACTGGAATATTTTTTTTATTGGCCAACTCAAGAACATCGTCCTGAACATGAAAACCACCTGTCACAAGGACCGCATTTTCATTTTCCAGCGCTAAAAGTTGAATACGAGTACGGTCACCTACGATCACAAGACCACCATCATGGAGATAGGACAGGATATTCTGTTCTGTCATGGCCCCAATGGAGAATTTGCTAAACTCTCTCTCTAGCCCTTCCTGACCGGCTAAAACTTCAGAGGAGGTGACTTCAGCAATTTCAGCATAGGTTAGCCGTTCAATAGCCACTTTTTTTGGCTTAACTCGTATGGTTCCACTACGTGGCCGAGTTTCAACGATGCCACGATTTTCAGCTTCTTTGATAGCTCGGTAGGCGGTTCCGTCACTAACACCTAGATGATTAGAGATACTGCGAACACTAACTCTTTTCCCAATTGGCAACTCTTCCAGATAGGACAAGATTTCCTGGTGTTTACTCATTGAATTCTCCTTTTATATATCGAAATTCAAGATAGTCCCTCATTTTTCGTGTATAGCGGTCACTCCCTTTAAACTGTCGGACGAGACTAAATCCCGATTTTAAGGCTACTTTTTGACTAGCCTGATTCTCCAGATGAGTGATGATGGATAATTGTTTTAAACCAAATTCTTCAAAGGAAAGCTGACAAAGCTTGGTGACTACTTCTGTCATATAACCTTGTGACCAAGAATCCTTTTTTAAGAAATAACCAATTTCTGCTTCTTTTTTGATTTCATCAATCTTTTCAAATTTAATAGAGCCAATCATTTCCTGATTTCCTTGGAGACAAATTGCCCAAACACCTAGAGGAGCCTTCATAAAATAGTTGGCAAGCGCGTATTGACTTTCTTCTAAACTTGATTGACTGGGAAAAATAAACTGCAAATTTTCAGGATTGGAAGCAATCTCGTAAAATGCTTGACTGTCACTAAAAAAGAAAGGACGCAAATACAAGCGCTCCGTTTCAAAAAAAGAAAACATTGCTAATTTGGTCCAAATATTCATAATCACCTCAACGGTTTAGTCTTCAATGAGTGTAATATCCGCTCCGAGACTACGTAATTTCTCAATAATATCTGAGTAGCCACGCAAGATAAACTCAATATTTGTAATTTCAGTTTTACCTTCAGCCATCAAGCCAGCAATGACAAGTGCAGCACCAGCTCGCAAGTCTGTAGCTTTTACGCTTGCCCCGTGCAATCTACGACCACCATTGTAGATAATATGATCATTTGTAGTCGTAATATCCGCATCCATTTTTGCTAATTCAAAAACATGGTTAACACGTTTTTCATAGATCGTATCAATAATGGTTCCACGACCTTGAGCAGTCAGCAATAGCGGAGTTATAGGCTGTTGCAAATCGGTTGCAAATCCAGGATAAGGAGCTGTTTTGATATTGATGGCCTTCAAATCAGACTGCTCTTCAACGAAGATACTGTCTTCTGAGACCGTCATATGAACGCCCATTTCCTCTAGTTTGGCGATAAAACCTTCTAAGTGCTCATAGAGAACGTTGTTAATACGAATTCCTTTTCCTACCGCTGCAGCAAGTGAAATATAGGTTCCAGCTTCGATACGGTCTGGAATGACTTGATGACGCGTTCCATGAAGTTTCTCGACACCATCGATAATGATAATATCAGTACCTGCACCACGAATGTGTGCGCCCATATTGTTCAAAAGGGTAGCAACATCAATGATTTCTGGTTCACGAGCTGCATTTTCAATGACAGTACGCCCCTTAGCTTTGACCGCAGCAATCATGGTGTTAATCGTTGCACCAACGCTGACGGTATCCATGTAAATACTTGCGCCATGAAGTCCCTTACCTTGGGCAGATAAATTCATATTATCTCCCTCATAGCTAACTTTAGCACCCATGGCCTCAAAGGCTTTTAAGTGAAGATCAATCGGACGAGGCCCCAGATCACATCCACCAGGAAGTCCAACTGTAGCTTCAC
>CAUVGG010000094.1:0-3668 GCA_963551305.1 uncultured Streptococcus sp. | reverse complement strand
TGTTTTCCAACCTCTTGTTTTAGGAGAAAAGCATGAAATTTTTAACACTCAATACTCATAGTTGGATGGAAAAAGAAGCAGAGGAAAAATTCCAGCTCTTGCTCCAAGATATTCTTGACAAAGATTATGATTTGATCTGTTTTCAAGAAATTAATCAAGAAATGACTTCGCCGGAGGTAGAGGTTAACAATCACTATCAAGCTTTGCCATCAGCAGAACCTATTCATCAGGATCACTATGTACGACTTCTGGTTGAAAAATTGGCTGAGAAAGGGAAAAACTACTACTGGACTTGGGCTTATAATCATATTGGCTATGACCGCTACCATGAAGGTGTAGCTATCTTATCCAAAACACCTATTAAGGCGCGTGAGATTTTAGTATCAGATGTAGATGATCCAACGGACTACCATACTCGCCGTGTTGTCTTAACTGAGACAGAGGTTGAAGGCAAGGAACTTGCTCTTGCAAGTGTCCATCTCTCTTGGTGGGATAAAGGTTTCCAAGAAGAATGGGCACGATTTGAGGCTGTATTAAAAGAGTTGAACAAACCTCTGATTTTAGCTGGAGATTTCAACAACCCAGCTGGTCAGGAAGGCTATCAAGCGATTTTAGCTAGCCCATTAGGATTACAAGACGCGTTTGAAGTTGCGAAAGAAAGAAGTGGTAGCTATACCGTTCCACCAGAAATTGATGGCTGGAAAGGCAATACCGAATCACTACGAATCGACTATGTCTTTACGACAAAAGACTTAGAAGTGGAAAGTTTGCATGTAGTTTTTGATGGCCAAAATGGTCCACAAGTCAGTGACCACTATGGTTTGAATGCTGTATTGACCTGGAAATAATGAAAGAGGTTGGAATCAGAGGTTCCAACCTTTTAAGCTACTTGAATCTTTAATACAGGACTGAGATTCAAATGAAGCTACTGAAATAGGACAAAATATGGTATAATTGAAAGGATAGAATCGAGGATAGTATGTCATTTAAGAAATTTCAATTTAAAAATTATATAGCAGAAGCCTTGGAGGAGTTGAAGTTTACGACTCCTACCGAAGTTCAGGAAAAGTTGATTCCTATTGTCTTGGCAGGTCGTGACTTGGTGGGCGAGTCAAAAACAGGTTCAGGAAAGACCCACACTTTCTTATTACCAATTTTCCAGCAATTAGATGAAACTAGCGATAGTGTGCAAGCAGTCATTACTGCACCAAGTCGTGAGTTGGCCACTCAAATCTACCAAGCAGCTCGTCAGATTGCAGCTCACTCAGATGTCGAAGTTCGTGTGGTCAACTATGTGGGGGGTACGGATAAGGCGCGTCAGATTGAAAAACTGGCCAGCAACCAACCACATATCGTTATCGGAACGCCAGGTCGTATCTATGACTTGGTCAAATCTGGTGATTTGATCATTCACAAGGCTAAGACCTTTGTCGTCGATGAAGCCGATATGACCTTGGATATGGGATTCTTGGAAACCGTTGATAAGATTGCAGGGAGCCTTCCAAAAGACTTGCAATTCATGGTCTTTTCAGCGACCATTCCACAAAAATTGCAGCCGTTCTTGAAAAAATACTTGTCAAATCCTGTCATGGAAAAAATCAAGACTAAAACAGTCATTTCTGATACGATTGATAACTGGTTGATTTCGACCAAGGGCCGCGATAAGAATGCTCAGATTTATGAATTGACTCAGTTGATGCAGCCTTATTTGGCAATGATCTTTGTTAACACAAAAACGCGTGCTGATGAGTTATATGCCTACTTGACTGCTCAAGGATTGAAGGTAGCAAAGATTCATGGAGATATTGCACCTCGTGAACGCAAGCGGATCATGAATCAGGTGAAAAATCTTGATTTTGAGTACATTGTCGCAACGGACTTGGCAGCGCGTGGAATTGACATTGAAGGTGTCAGCCATGTTATCAATGACGCCATTCCGCAAGACTTGTCCTTCTTTGTTCACCGTGTTGGACGAACTGGGCGCAACGGACTGCCTGGTACGGCTATTACCCTTTACCAGCCTAGTGATGACTCGGATATCCGTGAGTTGGAAAAATTAGGTATCAAGTTTACTCCTAAGATGGTCAAAGACGGAGAGTTTCAAGATACCTATGACCGTGATCGTCGTGCCAATCGTGAAAAGAAGCAGGACAAGCTTGATATCGAAATGATTGGCTTGGTTAAAAAGAAAAAGAAAAAAGTCAAACCAGGCTACAAGAAGAAGATTCAATGGGCGGTGGATGAAAAACGTCGCAAAACCAAGCGTGCTGAAAATCGTGCTCGTGGCCGTGCCGAGCGTAAAGCCAAACGCCAAACATTTTAAGGACAAAATTGGAGCTACATAGCTCCTTTTTTTAACTTCTTTTAATGAATTTTCAAAAACACTGCAAAAAAAAGTAAAAAGTGGTATAATGATAAGGTTATATAGTCCCGATAAGATGGTAGGTATTCATTACTAGTAGTTTTCCTATCAGTACTTTGTAACTCTATAACAATATTTTTTAAGGGGGGACATTTTTATGTCAGAACGTAAATTATTCACGTCTGAATCTGTATCTGAGGGGCATCCGGATAAGATTGCAGACCAAATTTCAGATGCGATTTTGGATGCTATTTTAGCAAAGGACCCAGAGGCGCACGTTGCTGCTGAGACAGCTGTATACACTGGTTCTGTCCATGTTTTTGGTGAAATTTCTACAAATGCCTATGTGGATATCAACCGTGTGGTTCGTGATACCATTGCAGAGATTGGTTATACGAATGCAGAATATGGTTTTTCTGCGGAAACAGTTGGAGTTCATCCATCGCTTGTTGAGCAGTCACCGGATATCGCCCAAGGTGTTAACGAAGCCTTGGAAGTCCGTGGAAGTGCAGATCAAGATCCACTTGACTTGATTGGTGCTGGTGACCAAGGTCTCATGTTTGGATTTGCAGTGGATGAGACAGAAGAACTCATGCCATTGCCAATCTCACTCAGCCACAAGTTGGTTCGTCGTTTGGCAGAACTTCGTAAGTCTGGTGAAATCAGTTATCTTCGTCCAGATGCCAAATCACAAGTTACAGTTGAGTACGATGAAAATGATCGTCCAGTACGTGTGGACACAGTCGTTATTTCAACTCAGCACGATCCAGAAGCTTCTAATGAACAAATCCATCAAGATGTGATTAACAAGGTTATCAAAGAAGTTATTCCAGCTTCTTACTTGGATGAGCAAACAAAATTCTTCATCAATCCGACTGGCCGCTTTGTAATCGGTGGACCTCAAGGAGACTCAGGTTTGACTGGTCGTAAGATCATCGTGGATACCTATGGTGGCTATTCTCGTCATGGTGGCGGTGCCTTCTCTGGTAAGGATGCGACTAAGGTGGATCGTTCTGCGTCATATGCAGCTCGCTACATTGCCAAGAATATCGTGGCAGCAGGTCTTGCTAAGAAAGTAGAAGTGCAATTGGCCTATGCCATCGGTGTGGCACAGCCTGTTTCTGTTCGTATCGATACTTTCGGTACAGGAACAGTAGCTGAAAGCAAACTTGAAAAAGCAGCGCGTCAAACCTTTGATCTTCGCCCTGCAGGAATTATCCAAATGCTGGATCTTAAACGTCCAATTTACCGTCAAACAGCGGCTTATGGACACATGGGACGTACAGATATTGACCTTCCATGGGAA
>CAUVGG010000093.1:0-3692 GCA_963551305.1 uncultured Streptococcus sp. | reverse complement strand
TCTCCCTCATTTTTCAAGCCTGCCTAGTCTGTTAGATATCTTCGTCTTTGCAACATTTGGAATCATTTTTGCTGGTTTGACCCGCTATACCAAGAGCATTTATCCTTCCTATGCGGTGCATGTGATCAATAATATTGTAGCGACATTACCATTTTTACTGACTTTTTTACATAGGGTGTTTGGGTAAAATACTGGCGAGAGTTAGGAATTATAGTGTTTCAATTTATAAGCGAATTTCAGGAGGGAAATGAGTATGACACCATTAAAATGGTTTGCTGGAGGAAGTGAAAGACGTTGTGAAGCCATGACTATCATTGATTATCTACTGGAAGATATAAAGGATGAGCATCAACTTACTCCCTTGAAAAATCAGTTAGTGATCTATAAAAAACGATTAGAGGACGACGGGACCTCTGTTCCATTTATATTGAGCCAAATGAATGTTGACCTTTCGCGTGTATTGATTGAAAACAAGCTAAGTTTGTCAGAAAGTCAAGACGAGCAGATCAAAAAATTGAGAGAATTATCTGCGATTCGGTATGGTTACTGATGAAGTGCAGTGGCAGGTCTCTCTATATAATTTCCGGTCAAATAAATTGCATTCGTTTTCTCAAGTGGGTATACTAGAATAGTTGAATGAAAAATTCTGAAAATTTAAGAATAGAAAAGAGAACAAATCTTATGGCAAAAGATATTCGTGTCTTACTTTACTACCTCTATACCCCAATTGAAAATGCAGAGCAATTTGCGGCAGATCACTTGGCCTTCTGTAAATCAATCGGCCTTAAAGGTCGTATCCTAGTCGCTGACGAGGGAATCAACGGAACAGTTTCAGGTGACTACGAAACAACTCAAAAATACATGGACTACGTTCACAGCCTTTCAGGAATGGAAGACCTCTGGTTCAAGATTGACGAAGAAAATGAACAAGCCTTCAAGAAGATGTTTGTTCGCTACAAGAAAGAAATTGTCCACCTTGGTTTGGAAGACAACGACTTTGATAACGACATCAACCCACTTGAAACAACAGGTGCTTACTTGTCTCCAAAAGAGTTCAAAGAAGCCCTTCTTGACGAAGATACAGTGGTCCTTGACACACGTAACGATTATGAGTACGACCTAGGACATTTCCGTGGGGCTATCCGTCCAGACATCCGCAACTTCCGTGAGTTGCCACAATGGGTTCGTGATAATAAAGAAAAATTCATGGACAAGCGTGTCGTAGTTTACTGTACAGGTGGGGTTCGCTGTGAGAAATTCTCAGGCTGGATGGTGCGTGAAGGCTACAAAGATGTTGGCCAATTGCACGGAGGAATCGCAACTTATGGTAAAGACCCAGAAGTTCAAGGTGAGCTTTGGGATGGAAAAATGTACGTCTTTGACGAGCGTATCGCAGTTGATGTTAACCATGTCAACCCAACCATCGTAGGGAAAGACTGGTTTGATGGAACACCATGTGAACGTTATGTCAACTGTGGAAATCCCTTCTGTAACCGTCGTATCCTAACATCAGAAGAAAATGAAGACAAGTACCTTCGTGGATGCTCACACGAGTGTCGTGTTCACCCACGCAACCGCTACGTCTCAGAAAATGAATTGACACAAGCAGAAGTTGTTGAGCGCCTAGCTGCTATCGGTGAAAGCTTGGATCAAGTCGCTACTGTATAACATCAAACAGTCCTCAGGGGCTGTTTTTCTATGCTTTTTATCTAAAAATCTAAAGTTTGTTTCTGTATCTTTCAGGAAAATAGGGTATACTATATGTAAACGATTTCAAAGGAGGCCAGTTATGGCGAAAACATTTTTTATCCCAAATAAAGAAAGCATTCTAGGACAACAGGAGGTCTTGACTGCCAAGTCCATCTTGGCCTTGGTGGAGGGCTTGGAGTCGCACAGTTATGATGCAGTCTATCTCCGTCAACCCCTCAATCGTCTCGAATACATGGAGTGTGGGATTGTAGGCCAGTCGCAATTTCTCTTCAAAGTGAACTATGCGGATAGTCGAAAAGGCTATCAAGTGGTGATTCCAGACTTCCTTACCAGAGCAGACTGGGAGATTGTAGAGACTCTCCTCCAGGCCCTATCTGGCAAGTTGGGGCAAGTGGTAGAAGGGTTAGAAGGGTTTGATTTTGAAGCTTATTTCCGACAAACGGTCAAGCAATATTTAGCGGATAAAGCGACTCGTCTAGTCTATTGCCAAGGGCTCTTGTCGCCTATCTATCTCAACAAGGAATACCTCGAGAGCTTTTTGGCTGAGGATGGATTGGCACGTTTTGAAGAGCTGGTCAAGAAGGTTCAAGGCTCTGATGCCTACCTTGCCAGTGTGAAATTTTACCCAGATGCCCAAGGTAGGGTGCACGGTATCTATCACCTGGCCCAGGGAGTCACAACGATTTTACCAAAGGAACCCATTGTACCAGTACCTTATACCGAGCAGCTAGCAGGCAAGGAGCTTGTTTGGGAGATTGATCTAGTGACGATTTCTGGTGATGGCTCAACAGGAGAAGACTATGAAGCAATCGCTCGCTTGGATTATGAAAAATTCCTAGAGTCACTACCAGAAGCATTTTACCAGCAATTAGATGCTAATCAATTAGAAGTACAACCCATCCTAGGACAAGATTTTGAAGGATTGGCAACTATCAAGTAGCCATTGTCCAAAAAAGAGTAAGCATAAAAATCCCTGTCATTAATAAATGGCAGGGATTTTGGTTAAAAGAATGTCAGGATGCGAAGGTAGTCCACTGTCAGCGCTAACTCTGCAATGAAGAAGGGTAAGAGAATGGCGCCATCAAGTAAGACAGCGAGCAAGAATCGATAAAATGGGTCGAGGCTACTAGTCTTACTTGGCTTGCTAATCACAAAGAGATTTCCAAGGGCAAAGATGGCCATGCTCAGAAGAGTGAGGATGCCAGCAAATCGTAAGCCACCAAAGAGTGCAAAGAAACTTGCTAGAGCTGTTAGGACAAGTGGGATAGCAAAGAGTCTGCTATACCGATCAAAGGCTTCTTGGAATGTGAAGTCGCTCTCCTGGTCCAACACACGTCGGACAGTAAAGCCTCCCAAAATGATGGAAAAGTAAAATAGAGCGCTAGCGACCAAGATGGAGAGTCCAGCAAAGAGATTTAAAGGAGGGAGCTGGTTAGATAAACTATTGGCAATAGATGCCATATAGCCGTAGTAGAGGTGCTTGATATGATAGATACTAAAGAAAAGATTAATCGAAGACAGCAAGGTGAGTAGGGCAAAGACACTATAACGATGCCTTTGGTCCGTAGTTTTGCTGGTAGTTGGTTCTTGGATAGCATCCAGCAGCCAAGTCCAAAATAGTGCGATTTCTTCTTTTAATCTGGCTGTTTTACGAGGGTCAATATCTGGGATATAGGGGCTTTCTAAAGCCTTGCTGAGGATACTTTTCTCTTTTGCAGGGTTTTCTTGCTTGTGTTCCTCTTCAGCTTTCCCTTCTCCCTCTTCCTCGGTTTGGGTTTCCTCAATCATTTCGGGAGCTTCCTCCTCATGGGTCTCCAACTCTTTAGGTGAGACAGAAGTTTCTTCGCTTGCTTGTGGTTCAGTTTCCACAGTTTCCGAAGTCTCTGGCTCGTCGGGTTGGATTTCTGATTTCGTCTGAGGTGATTTTTTCTCAAGATCGGCACTTTCAAACCATTCTTGTGTCATGGTGGAACCTCCTTTTT
>CAUVGG010000092.1:0-3703 GCA_963551305.1 uncultured Streptococcus sp. | reverse complement strand
AAGGCTGTTTTTTGGCGAATTTCTAGAATGTCTTTCTTGCTTAATTTGGCTAAGTCATAGGTTTTTCCTGCCAAGGTCAAACGGCCACTATCAGCTTTTTCTAAGTGGTTGAGACAACGGAGAAAGGTCGTTTTCCCCGAACCTGATGGTCCTAAGATAACGACGACGTCCCCTTGGTTGACCTGGAGATTGACATCCTCCAGCACCTGCCTCTCACCAAATGTTTTTGCGATATGTTCTACTTGTAACATCCTGTCCTCCTATACAAAACGCGCGCTAGATGCTTTTGCTCTCTCTTCTTTTTTCACATAGCCTTTCTCCAGTAGGGAGAAGCCCCACTGAATCAAACCACAGATCAAAATATACTGCAAAAAGATCACAAAATAAGACTCAAAATACTGGTAACCGTAGGACGCTTCTACACGAGCAATAGCGGTGATATCCTTGATGGTCATGACAAAGACCAGAGAGGTCCCTTTGACGATATTAATCACCAGATTGGCCAAGTTAGGCAAGGCTGAGCGCAGGGCTTGAGGAAAAACAACCCTTAGATAGGCCTGGGTCGTAGTCAGCCCAATCGCATGCGCCGCCTCTAATTGTCCCTTGTCCACCGTCAAGATCGCTGAACGCAAAATCTCCGATAAACTCCCGACTGTCATCAAACTATAAATGATAAAGGCATAGTAGAGAGGATCAAGTTTGAAAATATCAAAGTCGCTTCCTATGCTTTTGAGAAATTGATTCAGCAAACTTGGAAACAAACTATAAAAGAAGAGAATCAATAAAATCGGAGGAGTCGCTCGGATAAACGCCAGATAGACCAGAGAAAAACTCCTCACCCCTCGAACCTTGTAAATCTGCCCCAAGGCCAAAAATAGAGCCGGTAAAAAGCTTATGACCATAGCCACAATCATGATAATCAAGGTGATTGGCACACCCTTCAAGGTCTCCAGAAAGGTCTTTACAATATAGTCTATATCCATTTCTTACCTCCCTTTTGTTTCCAAAGACTTCTCAAGCAAACGACTCAAGCTAGAAATAACCAAGGCAATCCCCCAGTAAAGAAGCGCAACTGCCGTATAGGTTTCCAGCGAGTAGTTTCCTAAATTGCGACTGATTAAGAGATTGCCTGCACCCATAACATCAACGAAACCAATCGTATAGGCCAAGGCAGCATCCCGCATAAGATTGAGAATAGCAGTTGTTATATTTGGAAGAGCAACTTGAAAAGCTTGAGGAAAAATGATTCTCCAAAAAGTCTGACTTGGAGTCAAACCAATACTAAGCCCGGCCTCTGTCTGTCCCTTTGGAATAGCTTGATAGCTCGCCTTGAAAACCTCTGCAACAATAGCTGCAAACAAGAGAATCATCGTCAGGAGAACAAAAATAGTTTTAGACCAGTTGTTGATATCCAAACCAAGCCACCATTTCAGAAATTCTGGCAAGCCATAAAAGACTAGAAAAAGCAAGACAATCGGCGGTGTACAACGAAGGGTAAAGATATAGCCTTTGGAAATCGCTGCAAAACTCTTGTCTTCTCCTACTTGCGCCCAGGCCAAGAGACCTCCAAAAAGGGAACCAAGAAGAGTGGTAAAAAAGAGAATGGACAAGGTCATAGGAAGTGCCTGCCATAAGGTCGGCAAAAACTGAAAGACCTTGGAAAAATCATAAGAAACCATGCAAAACCCTTTCTAGTCTTGGAATTTCTGGTCTAGTCTTTGTCTACGTAACTAAAGACATCTTCTTTGAAATATTGCTGAGATAGCTTAGCAAGCGTGCCATCTTCTTTCAACTCTTTGATTGCTTTTTCATATTCTTTAGCGAATTGCTCTCCCTTTTCATCACGGTGAATCAAGGGATAAGTTGGAATACCCTTGTATGGGAACCAGCTGAGTTTATCCGCATATTGGTGGTAAGGGCCATCTTCTGCGGTAACTGCTTTTTCAAAGGACAGTTTGATATCAAAGAAGGCGTCATAACGTCCTTCTAAGACCCAGGCATAGGCATCTGCCACTTTAAAGGATTCAGCAGCTGTTAGCTCAATCGGTGCATCCTGATGTTTTTCATTGTAGCTGGTGATAACATTCCATTGAGCATTCTGTGGAGAGATGGGAACCAATTTCCCTTTATTCTTAGCAAAGTCATCAATGGTTTTGTATTTCTGTTCATCTTCTTTTCTGACAGTAAATCCGATGATGCTCGCTCCGACTGGTTCAGATGGATTTACAAACTTTTTAGCTCGTTCATCTGTGTACCAAGCTCCCTTGGTTCCGATGTCATACTTACCTGATTCCAGACCAATCAAGAGGTCGTCATCACTGGTACCCGTATATTCAAATTGATAGTTTGCCAACTTCTCATCAACAGCCTTCAAAACAGCTACTTCATAACCATCTGATTCCCCTTTTTCATTGACAAAGTCATAAGGTACATAGTTTTGTGTATGGGCAACCTTCAAGGTTATGACTTCAGCAGACGAAGCCGTTTCTCCCTCCTTGGCTGGAGCGCCAGCTAAACTTCTCCCGATAATCGTCGCCCCAATTACTGCAACAACTGCTACACCACCGATAATCCATGCTTTTTTACTCATCTTTTTCTCCTTTAGTTTTCAAGCGCTTCTCTCACCCACTGGATACGTTCAACTGCGATATCACTTGGAATGGTACAATCTGCCCCAAGTACCAAGCCCTGTTCCCCAGCTTCTGCAACTAGTTTCTTTGCCTCAGCCTGAATGGCGTCCTTGCTACCAGTATACAGCAAGCCTGTCTTGCCATTTTCGAATCCTCCAAGAACCGTACGTCCCTTGAAAATCTCACGACCTTCCTTGAGAGTGATTCCCTCTGGTCCTACAGCCCAGTTAAAGACTTGGGCTGGATAGTCTGCAAAAAGGTGAATATCATTTCGCGCTCCCTCGTAGCCACAGATATGAAGAACAGTGACACCACCAACAGCACTAGCTGCTTCCAGAACAGTTATCTCGCTAGGTGCAATGACGGCTTGATAATCTGCTGCCGACACTCGTTGATCTTGGATACTTTGCACGCTGAGGTAGATTCCGTCAGCACCAGCCTCTTTGATGACAGCTCGGCTGAGACTAGCAATATCTTCTGCAATCACATCCAACACCTTCTTCAGAGCTTCAGGATCTTCCACCAGAAAATCTGCAATGAGGTCATCGCCACCAGACACTTCCCCTAGTAGCCACTTGAGATAGGTCACAGGAGCAAAAATATTGTAAATCGCAACGATATCTTCTGTGAACTCTTGCTTGATTTTCTTAACCAAGTCCACCTGCTCTTTTATCCAAGCGTGATCTGGTCCGAGTGGTTGAATGGTCGCCAATTCTTGAAGTGATTTTCCTTTGGCAATCGCTGGATTTGGATAAGCAAAGTAGCCATCACTCATGAGTTTGATAAAGTCTGGCTGAACTTCTCGGATAAAGCGCTTATGCCCCTCGATATTCTTCTCGATAATGGCTGGATTTGAGAAACCGTCTAGCCATTCGCCTTCGGATGTGAAATGGTGCCAAAAACCAACTGGCACACGTTCAACCTTTTCACCTCTAAATGTTTTTAAAACCCATTCTCTTTTTTCTGACATTCTTATTCTCCATTTCTTACTTTTTCAACTAATAAACTGCTTGCGATATCATTCGAGCGTAGAAAGGGGAGACTGGACTTGGAAAAATCCTGAACTCCACGAC
>CAUVGG010000091.1:0-3715 GCA_963551305.1 uncultured Streptococcus sp. | reverse complement strand
GTTTTTCTTGCAAGCTAGCTAGTTTCTCAGCAGTCATCCCGCGACCATTGTCTACTACTAGGATTTCAACAAAACCTTGGCCCTTCAAAACCTTGATACTGATCACATTGTCTGTTCGACGGTGATCAATACCGTGGGCAAAGTAGTTTTCTACTAATGGTTGGAGTGTAAATTTTGGAATCCTCATTTCTTCCAATTCTGGTGCAATCTTGAAACCATAAGCAATGGATTTAGGATAACGCACCATGCAGAGATAGCTATATTTTCGGCAGAATTCCAACTCCTGCTTCAGCGTGGTTTCCCGCTCGTCGGAGATATTGTTGCGTAACAAGCTACTAAATTCATAGATAATATCTGCCAGTTCATCCTGGCTTTCCATAACGGCATACATCCGTAAAAACTCCAGAGTATTGTACATAAAGTGAGGATTGATTTGAGCTTGTAGGGCTCGCATATTGGCATCCTTTTGACTGAGCTCTAGCTGATAGATATCGTGGATATTTTTTTCTAGGCGATCCAACATATCATTGGTTGTTTCTGCAATGAGAAGCAACTCTTGGTCTTTTTCAGAGGTATCAATTCGAAGCCCTTCTTCTCCTTGAGCAATCACCTCGATAGAATCTACTAGATCTACGACCTGTTTTTGGTAATTTGAGAAAGTCTGTCTAAGAGTCACGTACAAAATGATGATAAAGAGGATACTTAGCCCAATAATAATAGCTGAACTCGTCAAAGTTCCAGTAAGAACAAAATTTTTAGGAACAGCAGCTCGAACCTGATAACCGTGAGAGGTAACACCTACAAACCAGTTCTCCCTCTCGACTGATACCTTCTCCCCAATATGGAACATCTCAGTCTCAAAAGGCGAAGTTACTGTTACAGCCATCGGGATATGGCCCCTTGTATTGTCAATAGCTCCATGGAGAACATCTGGCGATAAGGAGATATAGATCACTCCTAAATCCTTGTCAGACACAGGATCGGAAACGGGAATGGCAAAACTGTTGGCTGTCGGCTTAAAATCCTCCGCAGGGACTTTCTCTCCGCTGCGTTTTTCTCTAGTCGAAACATACACTTCCTTATAGTCCTGAAGGACAATAGCCACTCCAGTCACAAAATCATTCCGAACATAGATATTATCAATATTTTCATACAAGGATACAGAAATATAAGGCGAAGTTTTACGCTCTAATTGCCAATAGAAATAGTCTGGGGTGCTAAGACTGAAATACTTGTAAATCCCTTCAATTCGGGCTTGATTTTCAACCAAAGACTGAGCGAGTTGAGTTGACTCTCTGTGATAATATTCCACTTCACTCACTGTCCGAGTGGTCACACGTTCTGCAACCCTTTGGGCCTCTTTCTCACGCGAGTCCCAGTCAGCATACGATAGCATAATCGCAAAACTGGCAATGATCACGATCATAACCAAACTATAAATCCGTAAAAGAGAGTGAAGCCAGAACTGCTTCATTCTATTTTGTCGCCAATTTTTCATGGATACTTTCATAAATAGGTTCCAACATATCACTAATAAAGAAATGCCACACACCAATCCCTACGAAAAAGAGGAGGGCAGGCATATAGTAACCAATTCCTACAAGCATAACTGTACCAAATAAAACCTTGGCAATTGCCGGCAAATTCATAAAAATCCCGATAAGAGCGAGTTTTACGGTATTTCGATAAGAGAGCTCATAGTGAACTTGTAGTTTCAATGAAACGGTATAAGCCAAAAAAACAAAGGCAACAACAAGGATATTGAGAAAGGTTGCCAAGAGATGGAAGATAGTCTGATGGGGCAATTGAACCAAAAGATACAAACCATAGACTAAGACTAGATCCACAAGTACAAAACTATAGAAAGCTAGGTTACTCTTGACAAAGTTACTCTTATACAATTCCCAAGCTTCTTTCAAACTATAAGCCCGATAAGTATAACCGTGCTCCGCATATAAACTCATAAGGGTTGCACTAGCTGGTGCCAAACCAAAGACTACACCCCCTGCTAGTGTGAATAACCAGAAAAAAGCCGTCGCAATCATTCCTAAAAAGAAACGATTAAAGACGAATTCTAGAAACTTTCCCATAATATCCTCCTTAAAACAACTATGTAACTATTATATCATATTTCAAACGTTTTCAAAAACATAGAGCTCCCATTTACAATCCTCTAAAAGCGTGATACAATTGATTTTGACAGTTTTATATAAGGAGATTCTCATGAAGAAAAATATCTTAACTACCCTCTTAGCCGTCGTCCTCTACTTCCTCTGTCTAGGAATCGGAGTATTACTTGGACACTTGGTCGATTCAACGGGCAATATGTTCTACGCGCCTGCCTTTTCTGCCCTTGTCGGTGGCAGTGTCTACATGCTTCTTTTGGCAAAGGTTCCTCGTTTTGGAGCGATTACCACTCTCGGGCTCTTTATGGCTCTCTTTTTTCTAGCTAGTAAACACGGCGCTGGCGCTTTTCTACCAGCTATCGCCTGTGGTCTTGCAGCAGATGCCATCGCTCATCTCGGCAATTACAAAGATCGAATCAAAAACACCCTCTCCTTCCTCGTCTTTGCTTTTAGTACAAGTGGCCCTATCTTCCTCATGTGGATCCGTCCCAAAGCTTACGTGGCTACCTTACTCGCGCGTGGAAAATCCCAAGAATACATTGACCGTATCATGGTCGCTCCAGAGTTGGACAAAATCCTTCTCTTTGTTTCAAGCATCCTCCTAGGTGCCTTGATTGGGGCTGTGGTTGGGCAAGCTATTAGTAAAAAGTTTGCAAACAAAATCTAATCACTAAAAAAGAGCCGAAGGGCTCTTTTTATTTATGACTTAATTTCTTGGTCAAGAAATCTCCCAAGAACTGGATTGTAAAGATAATCAAGATGATAATAATGGTTGCTAAGACTGTCACATCGTGATTGAAACGGTTAAATCCATAAGCAATGGCTACGTTACCGATACCACCTGCTCCAACCGCACCAGCCATGGCTGTTTCCCCGACAAGGGAAATCAAGGTTACAGTCGTCACACGAATCAAATCTGGCAAACCTTCTGATAGGTAAACACCCACGATGTCCCAGAAGGTCGCTCCACTAGCCTGCGCCGCCTCAATGACACCGCCATCTAGCTCAGCCAAGACAACCTGCACCTGACGGGCAAAGAAGGCAAAGACTGCAAAAGAAAGTGGGACAAGGGCTGCATTTGGCCCAATACTAGTCTTAACAATCAAGTGAGAAAGTGGCGACAAGATAGCCAAAAGGATGATAAATGGTACCGCACGGAAAATAGAGGTGATCTTGTCTAAAATCCAGAAGACAACCTTATTTTCCAAGACACCACCTGGCGCAGTCAAGACAAGGAAGAGACCTGCTACCAGTCCCAAGAACCCTCCAATGATGAAGGAAAGAACCGTCATATAAAGAGTTAGGTAGATAGCTGTTCCCCAGCCTGCCTGACCAGCCCAGCCCATCTTATAGACATTTGGTAAGTAAGTTTGAATAAACTCTGTCATTCTACTGTCCTCCCTTCAATACTTTTAGCTGTACACCTGCTTGACGAATGGCTTCTTGAGCACCTGCTAGCGCTGCTTTTTCTCCTGACAAGACCACCACTAATTCTCCAACGGGAGTACCATCGAGAATTTCGATATTTCCATAAAGGATATTAGCCGTTACTTGGTAATGTTTGTACAATTCATTCAAAAGTGGCTCGT
>CAUVGG010000090.1:0-3725 GCA_963551305.1 uncultured Streptococcus sp. | reverse complement strand
AAGAAGAATTTTATCAGCAATTTCACCCTGCTGAGCAGCAATATGGATAGACATAATTTATGATACAAAGAGCGAGAAGAAAACGACTGAAAATTAGGAATCTGACGAGAAATCCTGATTTCTCAATCAGATTATCTATTTTCCGAGTTTTCCGCTCGTGTCCAAATTAGAACACCTTGCTCTACCTTTCTTTATTGTATATTTAGGATAGCGACAGAAAACAAAGTAAAAATAGGAAACTGACGACGCATCGTAGATGCTAGACAGTTTATCTTTTTTGCACAGTTCTCCGCCCGTATTCAGTTCAGCGAATACGGTTTACCCATCCTTTCTTTTATTGTTATGAAAAGTTTTCCGCTCGTGTTCAAATCAGAACACACGCTCTACCTTTCTTTTTATATATTATATAAAGTTTAAAGAGGGGTAGTATTAAATACTTACTACACCTTTTGATTTCATAGTAAGATGATTCCAAGTTCTCTTCCAAAGCTGGAATCCTGCCTTTCTGTAGTTCCTAGTTTACCAACGAATCTAAAAATGCATACAGTTTTACATTCATTTCAGAGTAATCGTTTCCACGTAATTCTTCTGGTGTTTGAACAAAAGGTAACTTTTCACTTTGCTCTCTTAATTGCTCCTCACCATCCGCAGTAATTAAGAGTTCTACTGCTTCGGGATCAAATTCCAAATGGGCCTGAAATGCATAATGCTTCGGACTAAAGCGAATAATTTGGCGTGGACAACCTTGACTCGTCGCAAGAACAACAGCATCCTCTGTCAGCCCTGGCATATCACCGTGCCAGTGGCCGGTTTCTAAGGTTTCTCCGAACAAGCTGACATGAGGATCTGTTAGACCTTGCATCGTCAATGTCACAGGATAAACGCCGATCTCGCGCTCTGGACTATGTTCATACTTCGCACCATAGGCAACAGACAGGAGCTGCGCACCAAGACAGACACCAACAATATAGATATCTGCAGCAATCGCTTCTTTCATAAAAGCAATCTCAGCCTTAGGGTCATAGTATGGGAAGTTTTCTCTATCCTCATCAGGTGATTGAGGGCCACCCATAACAATCAGAAAATCAATTCCGTCAATTGTTTCAGGAAGAGGTTCTTTTTCGTAAACCTTTGTTGATGTAATGTGATGCCCTCGTGCCAGAGCCCATTTTAGATAAGCTCCCGGAACCTCAAATGTTTCATGCAGTACAAAATGTACCTTCATTGTTTCTTCTCCCATCTCTTTCGAATCACGTAAGACATTCCTGCCGCTAGTACAAGCGGTATTGTCAAACTCCAATCCTGGCCTGTAAATCCAAGGCTCAGTGCAATAGCCGTCAGAGGAGCTTGTAAGGTCGTCCCTAAAAAGACTGTTGCTCCTAGTAGCATTCCTAGAGCTGGATCCAGATGAATGCCAACTACTGTCAAAAGTAAAGTCACTAAATAGCCAGATCCAATCCCCAAGGCAAATGATGGCGTCAAGGTTCCTCCATAGGCACCATTACGCAAGAGGAGATAAACTAGAAGCCCCTTCACTGCAAGAGTCAACGGAAGATAGGGAATTGGCTGGCTAGACAACAAGGCTTGGGCTAGTACCTGGCCATTTCCCATAAAGATAGGGAAAAAGACTGCCAGGCTCCCCAGCACGAGAAAGGCTAGAGGAAGAGCCCAAAGAATTGTCCCATTCTTCCGTCGCTTGTGGCCCGCCCGTTTAGCTAAAAATCGGAAGCCCAGCGCAAGTGGAGTAACCAATGAAGCAATCAGAATCGCCTGCAAAAAACTGCTAGACGACCAAGAGACCGCAGATAGGTGATAAATAGCATCCTGACCAACAATGGGCTGAGCCACCCAGGTTGCCAGATAAGTACTAGCCAAAACCAGCAAAAAGTTCTGCCAACTATAGGTAAGTCCTAAGGTCTCAAAGACAAACAAACTACTAGCAAAGGGAACCTGATAGACCGCAGCTAGACCAGCTCCTGCTCCACAGGCAACCAACACCTTTCGTTCTTTGAGAGTTAGAGAGAATCCCTTCGACAAGCGACCAGCTAGAAGAGCCCCGACCTCACGTGGTGCTCCTTCTTTTCCGACCGATGCGCCTGCTCCGACAATCGCAACCTGCATACCTGCATGAAAGAGGTGGGCTAAGAGCGCTGGCTCCCTGTCTCCAGCTAATATAATTTGCTGACGAATAGACAAAATCTCATTGCGCCTTTGTAGGACATACCAGAAGCCAGCTGCCAAGACCCCTGTCACACACAGAACGAGGAATCTACGGAGACCCCCAGCTTCTTGAAATTGCTGGAGCAAATCCGAACTAGTTTGGCCAAAGGCCAGCCAGTGCACACTTTCTAGTAAATAATGGCAAGCAATTCCAACCAAACCCGTCCCTATTCCCAATGATAGAGTGGCTAGAAGTAGCCTCAGTCCGTAGGGCAGGCTTCGGAGTCGTGCTTTCATAGGATTAGAGTTCAGCAAGAATAGCTTTAACCAAACCTTTGAAGTCGCCTTTGACACGCTCAGTCACTTCTACAACTTCCTCGTGATTGAGTTCTTCTTGGAAGCCTGCAGCATGGTTAGTAATACATGAAATACCGAGAACTTTCAAACCTGAGTGGGCTGCCACAATAACTTCAGGAACAGTAGACATACCAACTGCATCTGCTCCCAATGTCTTATAGGCACGAATTTCTGCTGGGGTTTCATAAGTCGGACCGGTTACACCGATATAGACACCTTCATCAAGCTTGATACCGAGTTTTTTAGCCACTTCATGGGCAGTAGCACGGTATTCTGGAGTGTAGGCTTTAGACATATCCGGAAAACGTGGACCAAAATCATCCAAGTTTTCACCCATCAATGGGTTTTGCCCCGTCATATTGATATGGTCTGAGATAGCCATCAATGTACCAGGACCAAATCCAATACCGCCAGCTGCATTGGTTACAATGACACCTTCACATCCGAGAACTTTCATCACACGAACTGGGAAAGTCACGACTTCCAGAGGATTTCCCTCGTAGAAATGGAAACGACCTTGAAGAGCCAAGACCTTTCGCCCTGCAAGTTCACCATATACCAATTTACCAGCGTGACCAACTACTGTAGAGCGGCCCCAGTTTGGAATCTCAGCATAGTCTACTACAACTGGATTTTCGATTTCTTCTGCCAATTCTCCAAGACCTGATCCAAGGATTAGACCAAACTCGGGAGCTTGGATTCCCTTTCCTTTCAAGAAAGCAGCTGTTTCCTTGATCTTATCTAAAAATGTCATTCTGTATCTCCTTTATTATTTTTTAGCATTTGACCGATTTTGTCAAAAGTTTTAGCATTACGAATGGTGATTTGGCGGTAGAAAGGCATCTTGAGTAAGTATTTGTGATAAGCTGTTTCGTAGTATGATTCTTCGGAGTATTTTCCCCAGAAAATCCCAAGTTTTCCAAAATGAACGACTTCATCTTCCAGTTCCAAACTGTTCACTTTCTCGATCACTTGATCCACATCCAAGCCTTCCGTGTAGAAGAGCACATCCTTTCGAACCAGGGCTTTGGTCCACCAATCTGGCAGTTTCTTCAGCTCTTCTTCATAATCTTCCTGACTCAGCAAAGAAAAGCTCTGAATAAATGGATAATGGAGTTCAAAGAATGCCTCTAACTTCTCAACCAATTGGGCTTTGGGAGCTGTCGAAGTAAAGAAAATGTTGCCACTGTTGATGTAGGTTTCAACCT
>CAUVGG010000089.1:0-3727 GCA_963551305.1 uncultured Streptococcus sp. | reverse complement strand
CAGGAAATGCTCACTTGGGGCATGTTTTCACAGATGGACCTCGTGAGTTAGGTGGGCTCCGTTACTGTATCAATTCGGCTTCCTTGCGTTTTGTAGCCAAGGATGAGATGGAAGAAGCAGGATATGGCTATCTATTGCCTTACTTAAACAAATAAAACAGAGAGGGTGGGCGCTTCCCACTTTCTTCATTTCCAGAATAAGAATAGAAGGGATCTATGAAACACTTACTATCTTACTTCAAACCCTATATCAAAGAATCCATTTTAGCTCCCTTATTCAAGTTACTTGAAGCTGTTTTTGAGCTCTTGGTTCCCATGGTGATTGCTGGGATTGTTGACCAATCTTTACCTCAGGCAGATCAAGGGCACCTCTGGATGCAGATTGGCCTACTCCTTATCTTTGCAGTGATTGGCGTTTTCGTAGCCTTGGTAGCCCAGTTTTACTCAGCCAAGGCAGCGGTAGGTTTTGCCAAGGAATTGACAAACGACCTCTATCGTCATATTCTTTCTTTACCCAAGGACAGCAGAGACCGTTTGACAACTTCTAGCTTAGTCACCCGCTTGACTTCAGATACCTACCAGATTCAGACGGGTATCAATCAATTCCTGCGTCTCTTTTTGCGAGCGCCTATTATCGTTTTTGGGGCTATCTTTATGGCCTATCGCATCTCGGCTGAGCTGACTTTCTGGTTCTTAGTCATGGTTGCCATTTTGACCATTGTCATTGTAGGCCTTTCTCGGCTGGTCAATCCTCTCTACAGCAGTCTGAGAAAGAAAACGGACCAACTGGTTCAGGAAACACGCCAGCAATTACAAGGGATGCGAGTTATTCGTGCTTTTGGACAAGAAAAACGAGAGTTACAGATTTTTCAAACCCTTAACCAAGTCTATGCTAGATTGCAAGAAAAAACAGGTTTCTGGTCTAGTTTATTAACACCTCTGACCTATCTGATTGTCAATGGAACTCTCCTCGTTATCATCTGGCAGGGTTATATTTCAATTCAAGGAGGTTTACTCAGTCAAGGTGCTCTTATCGCCCTTATCAACTACCTCTTGCAGATCTTGGTGGAATTGGTCAAGCTTGCTATGTTGATCAATTCTCTCAATCAATCCTATATCTCAGCCAAGCGAATCGAGGAAGTCTTTGCTGAGGCTCCAGAAGATATCCATTCGGAGTTAGAACAAAAGCAAGTTGCCAGTAATCAGATTTTACAAGTCCAAGAATTGACTTTTACCTATCCTGATGCGGCTCAGCCTTCTCTGAGAAACATTTCCTTTGATATGACTCAAGGACAAATCCTTGGTATCATTGGGGGAACAGGTTCTGGTAAGTCAAGCTTGGTGCAAGTCTTACTTGGTCTTTATCCAGCAGATAAGGGAAGCATTGACCTTTATCGAGATGGACGTAGTCCTCTTAATTTGGAGCAGTGGCGGTCTTGGATTGCCTATGTGCCTCAAAAAGTAGAACTATTTAAGGGAACTATTCGTTCCAACTTGACTCTAGGTTTACATCAAGAAGTACCTGACCAAGAACTCTGGCAGGCCTTGGAAATTGCGCAAGCAAAGGATTTTGTCAGTGAAAAGGAAGGACTCTTAGACGCCATAGTTGAGGCAGGAGGACGAAATTTCTCAGGTGGACAAAAACAAAGGTTGTCTATCGCCCGAGCAGTCCTGCGCCAAGCTCCGTTTCTCATCCTAGATGATGCAACCTCGGCCCTCGACACCATTACCGAGTCCAAGCTCTTGAAATCTATTCGAGAAAATTTGCCAAACACGAGCTTAATCTTGATTTCTCAACGGACTTCGACACTTCGGATGGCAGACCAGATTCTCCTCTTGGAAAAAGGTGAGCTCCTAGCTATTGGCAAGCACGAGGAATTGATGAAGACTAGCCAAGTCTATCGCGAAATCAATGCATCCCAACATGGAAAGGAGGACTAATATGAGACGACAAACTGCAAACCAGACGCTCAAACGTTTGGCAAAAGATTTAGCAAGCCATCCTTTCCTCCTTTTCCTAGCCTTTCTAGGAACCATTGTCCAAGTTGGCTTATCAATTTACCTACCTATTCTGATTGGTCAGGTCATCGACCAGGTCCTAGTGGCTGGTTCTTCACCAGTTTTTTGGCAAATTTTTCTCCAGATGATCTTGGTGGTCATAGGAAATACACTGGTGCAATGGATCAATCCCCTCCTCTATAATCGTCTAATCTTCTCTTATACCAGAGACTTGCGAGAGCGAATCATTCATAAACTCCATCGGTTACCGATTGCTTTTGTGGATCGACAGGGCAGTGGAGAGATGGTTAGTCGTGTGACCACAGACATCGAACAGTTGGCAGCTGGCTTGACCATGATTTTTAATCAATTTTTCATTGGTGTCTTGATGATTTTGGTTAGTATTCTAGCTATGCTTCAAATCCACCTCCTCATGACCCTCTTGGTCTTGCTGTTGACGCCCCTATCCATGGTGATTTCTCGCTTTATTGCCAAGAAATCTTATCATCTCTTCCAAAAGCAAACGGAGACAAGAGGGATTCAGACCCAGTTGATTGAAGAATCGCTTAGCCAACAGACTATTATCCAGTCCTTTAATGCTCAAGGAGAGTTTATCCAAAGATTGCATGAGGCTAATGCCAACTACGCAGACTATTCTCAGTCAGCTATCTTTTATTCTTCAACGGTCAATCCTTCGACTCGATTTGTCAATGCACTCATTTATGCGCTTTTAGCTGGAGTGGGAGCCTATCGTATTATGATGGGTTCAACCTTGACCATTGGGCGTTTAGTGACTTTTTTAAACTATGTCCAACAGTACACCAAGCCCTTTAACGATATTTCTTCAGTGTTAGCCGAGTTGCAAAGTGCTCTCGCTTGCGCAGAGCGCGTCTATGCTGTCTTAGAAAGTCCTGAGGTTGCTGAAACAGGTAAGGAAGTCTTGACCAGTGACCAAGTCAAGGGAGCTATTTCCTTTAAACATGTTTCTTTTGCCTACCATCCTGAAAAAATCTTGATTAAGGACTTGTCCATCGATATCCCAGCTGGCAGCAAGGTAGCCATCGTTGGTCCGACAGGTGCTGGTAAGTCAACTCTTATCAATCTCCTCATGCGTTTTTACCCTATTAACTCAGGAGATATCTTGCTGGACGGTCGTTCCATTTACAACTATACCCGAGCGTCATTGAGACAGCAGTTTGGGATGGTGCTCCAAGAAACCTGGCTCAAGCAAGGGACTATTCATGACAATATTGCCTTTGGAAATCCTGAAGCCAGTCGGGAGCAGGTGATTGCTGCTGCAAAAGCAGCCAATTCAGACTTTTTCATCCAACAGTTGCCACAGGGATACGATACCAAGTTGGAAAATGCAGGAGAATCACTATCTGTCGGTCAAGCCCAGCTCTTGACAATCGCCCGAGTCTTTCTAGCTATTCCTAAGATTCTTATCTTAGACGAGGCGACTTCGTCTATCGATACCCGTACAGAAGTGCTGGTTCAGGATGCCTTTGCTAAACTCATGAAGGGGCGCACAAGTTTTATCATCGCTCATCGTTTGTCAACCATTCAGGATGCGGATTTGATTCTTGTCTTGGTAGATGGTGATATTGTTGAGCATGGTAACCATCATGACCTCATGGCTAGAAAGGGCAAGTATTACCAGATGCAAAAAGCTGCAGCTTTTAGCTCTGAATAATCCTTTCTATTTTGAAATCTTATGGACAAAAAAAGTT
>CAUVGG010000088.1:0-3732 GCA_963551305.1 uncultured Streptococcus sp. | reverse complement strand
CTTTCTCGTTCCTCAGGAAAAAACCGAAGAGTTTTTCTATGCTATTTTAGATGAATTAGAAATGCCAGACAATTTCTTGGATAGTGGCATGTTGAGTTTCCGTGTGACTCCAAAACCAGATAAGGTGGACGTCTTTGTGACCAAGTCCAAGATTGACCAAAATCTGGATTTTGAAGATTTGGCGGATTTACCCGATATGGAAGAATTAGCCCAAATGTCACCAGATGAATTCCTCAAAACCTTAGAAAAGAGCATTGCAGACAAGACCAAGGACGATATTGAGGCTATCCAGTCCCTAGAACAGGTCGAGGCTAAAGAAGAGGAGCAAGAACAGGCAGATAAGGAGACTGAGATCAAGAAGGAACCTTATATCTACTATATCTTGCGTTTTGCAAGCCTTTCTGACCTAGTTGCTTTTGCAAAGACTGTTAACTACCAGATGGAAACATCTGAACTCTATAAGATGAATGGACATTACTACTTGACGATTTTAGTCGATGTGGAAAATCATCCTAGTCCATATCCAGCCTGGCTCTTGGCCCGTATGCGCGAATTTGCAGATGATAGTGACATCAGTCGCTCAGTCTTGCAAGAGTATGGGCAAATCTTGATCAATCACGATGCGGTTCTCGGTCTTCAAAAAATTCATTCATAGTTTTTAGAAATCAATTTTCATTTATCAGGAAAGACGAATCATGGGATTCGTTTTTTCTTTACCAGACTGAAATAGTGATTTACTATATTAGGAATTTTCGCAAAATTCTGTTATAATGGCTATATCAGAAAATTTCTAGGAGACAAACATGACAGTTAAAATTGCTTTACTTGGATTTGGTACCGTTGCAAGTGGTGTGCCATTCCTCCTAAAGGAAAATGGAGAAAAAATCGTTCAGTCAGCTCATTCGGAGATTGAAGTGGCCAAGGTATTGGTCAAGGATGAAGATGAAAAGAACCGCTTGCTTGCAGCAGGAAATGACTTTAACTTTGTAACCAATGTAGAGGATATTTTATCAGATCAAGACATTACGATTGTAGTGGAACTGATGGGGCGTATTGAGCCTGCTAAGACCTTCATCACTCGTGCCTTAGAAGCTGGGAAACACGTTGTTACTGCTAACAAAGACCTTTTGGCTGTCCATGGCGCAGAATTGCTAGAAATCGCTAAAGAGCACAATGTGGCACTCTACTACGAAGCAGCAGTAGCTGGTGGGATTCCAATTCTCCGCACTCTAGCAAATTCATTGGCTTCTGATAAAATCACGCGCGTTCTTGGTGTCGTTAACGGAACTTCTAACTTTATGATGACCAAGATGGTGGAAGAAGGCTGGTCTTATGATGATGCTTTGGCTGAAGCACAAAGATTAGGTTTTGCAGAAAGTGATCCTACAAATGACGTGGATGGGATTGATGCAGCCTACAAGATGGTGATTTTGAGCCAGTTTGCTTTTGGGATGAAGGTTGCCTTTGACGATGTAGCCCACAAGGGAATCCGCAACATCACACCAGAAGACGTAGCTGTTGCCCAAAACCTCGGCTATGTAGTGAAATTGGTAGGTTCTATCGAGGAAACTCCTTCAGGTATTGCTGCGGAAGTAACTCCAACCTTCCTTCCTAAAGCACATCCACTTGCCAGTGTGAATGGGGTAATGAACGCTGTTTTTGTAGAATCTATTGGTATCGGTGAGTCTATGTACTACGGACCAGGTGCTGGTCAAAAACCAACTGCAACAAGTGTTGTAGCGGACATTGTCCGTATCGTTCGTCGCTTAAATGATGGTACCATTGGTAAAGACTTCAACGAATATAGCCGTGAACTTGTCTTGGCTAAGCCTGAGGATGTCAAAGCAAACTACTACTTCTCAATCTTGGCTCCAGACTCAAAAGGTCAGGTCTTGAAACTTGCTGAAATCTTTAATGCTCAAGATATTTCCTTCAAGCAAATCCTTCAAGACGGAAAAGAGGGAGACAAGGCACGTGTGGTCATCATTACACATAAGATTAATAAAGCACAACTTGAGAATGTTTCAGCAGAGTTGGCCAAAGCTTCAGAATTTGACCTCTTGAATACCTTCAAGGTGTTAGGAGAATAAGATGAAGATTATTGTACCTGCAACCAGTGCCAATATCGGGCCAGGTTTTGATTCGGTCGGTGTAGCTGTAACCAAGTATCTTCAAATTGAGGTCTGCGAAGAACGGGATGAGTGGTTGATTGAACACCAGATCGGCAAATGGATTCCACATGATGAGCGTAATCTCTTGCTCAAGATTGCCTTGCAAATTGCGCCTGACTTGCAACCGAGACGCTTGAAAATGACCAGTGATGTTCCCTTGGCGCGTGGTTTGGGTTCTTCTAGCTCGGTTATCGTTGCTGGGATTGAACTGGCTAACCAGCTGGGCAAGCTCAACTTATCTAACCACGACAAATTGCAGTTGGCTACCAAGATTGAAGGACATCCTGACAATGTAGCTCCAGCAATTTACGGCAATCTCGTTATTGCAAGTTCCGTTGAAGGGCAAGTCTCTGCTATCGTAGCAGACTTCCCAGAATGTGATTTCCTAGCCTACATTCCCAACTATGAATTGCGTACCCGAGATAGCCGCGGTGTCTTGCCTAAGAAATTATCCTACAAGGAAGCTGTTGCGGCAAGTTCGATTGCCAATGTTGCGGTTGCAGCCTTGTTGGCAGGAGATATGGTGACTGCTGGACAAGCAATCGAGGGAGACCTCTTCCACGAACGCTATCGTCAGGACTTGGTGAGAGAATTTGCGACGATTAAGCAAGTAGCCAAGGAAAATGGAGCTTATGCGACCTACCTCTCTGGTGCTGGACCGACAATTATGGTATTGGCTTCTCATGACAAGATGCCTACGATTAAGGCGGAATTGCAAAAGCAGTCTTTCAAAGGGAAATTGCATGACCTAAAAGTTGATACTCAAGGTGTCCGTGTCGAAGCAAGATAAAGAATAGAAGATAGGATGGGGAAACTCTCGACTAGCGGGGCTTCCTATCCTTTTTTTGAAAAGAAGTTTATACTCAATGAAAATCAAAGAGCAAACTAGGAAGCTAGCCGCAGGCTGCTCAAAACAGTGTTTTGAGGTTGTGGATAGAACTGACGAAGTCAGTAACCATACCTACGGTAAGGCGACGCTGACGTGGTTTGAAGAGATTTTCGAAGAGTATTAGTTAAAAACTTGATAAAGGAGAAATAAAGATGGCAGAAATTTATCTAGCAGGTGGTTGTTTTTGGGGCTTAGAGGAGTATTTTTCACGCATTTCGGGAGTGCTGGCGACCAGTGTTGGCTACGCTAATGGGCAAGTCGAAACGACCAATTACCAGCTACTCAAGGAAACAGACCATGCAGAAACGGTTCAAGTGATTTACGATGAGAAGGCAGTGTCACTCAGAGAGATTTTGCTTTATTATTTCCGAGTCATCGATCCCTTGTCTATCAACCAGCAAGGGAATGACCGTGGCCGCCAATATCGAACTGGGATCTATTACCAAGATGAAACAGACTTGCCAGCTATCTACACAGTGGTGCAGGAGCAGGAGCGCATGCTTGGTCGAAAGATTGCAGTAGAAGTGGAGAAACTTCGCCACTACATTTTAGCTGAAGATTACCACCAAGACTATCTCAAGAAGAATCCTTCTGGTTACTGTCATATCGATGTGACTGATGCTGAGAAGCCATTGATTGATGCCTCTAACTATGAAAAGCCTAGTCAAGAGG
>CAUVGG010000087.1:0-3742 GCA_963551305.1 uncultured Streptococcus sp. | reverse complement strand
TTGAAATCTCTTTATCGTATTCATGATTTTTAACTTGGATCCAGAATCGTTCCGCTACTGCTTCTTTCAAATCTTGTGCAATCATTTGCAGACGGCCATCTCGAGATTGAACTTTGCCATTGATATAGTAAAATTTCCCTTCGGAGAGGATAGAGGCGAATTTTCGATACTGATCCGAAAATACAGTCACATCCATCCGAGACTTACTATCATGAACCTGTAGGAAAGCCATGTTCTCGCCCTTCTTGGTTCGAATCACTTTTAGTTTTTGCACTTCAACTAGGAGAGTAGCTTGAGCTCCCTCAGTAAGATTAGCAATTGGCACCGTCGGATAAATGGCTTGTTTGGCAAGAGTTTGGAGAGGATGGGCACTGATACCTACCCCAATCAGTTCCTGCTCTTTGTAAAATTTCTCTGCCTCCGTAAAATCATCAGCTTCAGTCCAACTATAATTTGTATCTGCAAAGAGTCCACCTAACTCCTCAACAAAAACAAATAAGTTTGGTAGGTTCACTAAGATTTTTTGGCGATTCTTGTCAAATTCATCAAAAAGCCCCAGTTCAACCAAAGGAGTCAAAAGCGACAGTTTCTTGTAATTCTTGGGAAGACGTGTGACAAAATCTTCAATGCTTGAGAAAGGACGATTTTCGATGATCCAGTAAGAAAAATCTCTTGGCATGCCCTTAATGGCTTTTAGACCAAGATATATTTTCTTCTGAGCAATTTTATCGTGATAGGGAATGCTATTGATTGCTAACGGGGCTACTTCAAAGCCCATCTGCAATGCATCCACAATGTAATCGCTGCTTGAATAATTCAACATGACTTGAAAGAAAATAGCAGGATAGTGCGTCTTGAAATAAGCTAGCTGGAAAGCCAGCGCTGAGTAGGCATAAGCGTGGGATCTGTTAAATCCGTAGCCCGCAAACTTTTCCATCACTGCAAAAACTTGGTTGGCTTTTTCTTCTGTATGCCCAAGTTTCATAGCTCCTGTGATAAAATCTTCCTTCATTAAATGCATCTCTTTAGCATTTTTCTTACCCATGGCTCGTCTGAGAATATCAGCTTTACCAAGGCTGAAGCCTCCAAATCGCTGAGCTACCTGCATGACCTGCTCTTGATAGAGCATAATACCATAAGTTGATGACAGAATATCCTCCAAGACAGGATCCAGCACCGTCACCTTTTCTTTGCCGTGCTTCCGAGCGACAAAGTTATCAATATAATCACTAGCCCCTGGTCTGTTGAGGGAGGTTGTGGCTACTACCTCTTCAAAGACTTGTGGCTGAACTCGTTTCAAGAGTCGAATGGCACCAGGTTGTTCAAATTGGAAAATCCCCTTGGTATTTCCAGCAGCAAAGAGGGCAAGAGTTCCCTTGTCTTCCAAATCAATCTCTTCGATTTTCAGATGAATACCTTCTGACTCAGCCAGTAATTCCTGCATTTTTTGGACAAAAGTTAAGTTACGCAGACCTAGGAAATCCATTTTTAGAAGTCCATTGGCTTCAACACCATGAGCATCATACTGAGTGATGAGCATATCCTCACCATATTTTAGAGGAATGTAGTCCGTCAAGTCTTGGTCACTCATAACGACCCCAGCTGCATGGATAGAGGTCTGACGAGGATACCCTTCAATCTTTCGAGCAATCTCAAAAGCTTTTTGATATTCAATCTTACTATTGATAACCTGCCTAAACTGTAAATTCTTTTCATAGGCTGTCGTTAGCGTATCTCGGAAACTGATTTTTTTCGTAATATTTGTTAATTCGTACTCTGGAACGCCATAGCGTTTAAAAACATCACGAATTGCCTGTTTTGCTCCAAAGGTCGAATAAGTGACAATCTGTGCCACATGTTGGCTGCCATACCGATCACGAACATAACGAATGAACTCTGGTCTATAAAGGTCTGGAATGTCGATATCGATATCGGGCATGGTGTAACGCTCGCGATTCAAAAAGCGTTCGAAAATCAGGTTCTTTTCAACCGGGTCAATTCCTGTAATATCCAGTGAGTAAGCTACCAGACTACCAACCGCAGAACCACGCCCCATACCCATATAGTAGCCTTGGGAACGTCCAAAACGGAGCAAATCCCAAACTACAAGGAAATAGTCGTCAAAGCCCATATCATGAATCACAGCTAATTCCTCATTCAGTCGGTCACGATAGATAGCTGAGGTTAGCCCCTTGTCACTCAAGCCTTGTTCAGCCCTCTCTCGAAGTTCTTCTACTGCTGGTCTTTCAGGATTAAAGCGAGGGAGTTTTAAACTTGGGTCGATTTGATAGCTTACATTCTCTATCAGACCTTGGAGATTGGCAAGTGCCTGAGGGAAGCGATTTTTAAACCGTGCTTCCAAGTCTGAGGCAGGTAAAAAAATCCCTTGTTGTGAATGCACATCCACTTCCCTAAGACTGACATTGTCCTTGACTGCCGACAAGATTTGCAAAACTTGTATATCTTCTTTTTCAAAAGAGTTGACTTGATAGAGTGGAAGAATCGGTCTGGTAAAGACTTCTTGAGGAGTATCTGGACTGACACCGATAAAATAATCATGCCCCAAATCCAGTTGTTCGACCCCATTAAAATAGGGAACAATAATGGCCACATCTTCGAGGTGGGAGGTGAAGTCAGACCAATTTTTCCGTCCAGTCATTTTTAAAGTGGATAACTTCATCAACTCTTGATAGCCTTTAGTGGATAGGGCTAGAAAACGAAGAGAAACATTCTCCTCATCTTTGATCAAGGTCATTTCAAGACCAATTAAAGGTTGGATTCCATATTTTCGAGTCACTTCTAAAAAATGATAAGCCCCATAGAGATTATCCACATCCATGATAGCAAGGTGAGAATAGCCATACTCTTTAGCCGTTTGTACATATTTTTCAATCGAAACTACACTTTCCATAAAACTATAAACAGTCTTGGTGTCAAGCTGTGCAATCATTTCTTCTCCTCCTTGCTTTCGTTTTACTACTATTATACCATTTTAAGTTGGATATTGAAGCAACTCTGATGCTTTCTTTTCAACATCAGCATTTACAACCTCTCCGTCTTTCTTCCCTTTAATTTTTAATATTATAAGATGGATTTGAATATCATTTTAGACATTTTTATACTAAGTAAAGTATAATAAAGTCAGACTCTATATGCAATTTCACATATAAAAAATTCTAAGAAAGGGCTTTTTATTATAGTATTTATTCATCATTTTATAATAACTTACTAAATAGGTATTCCGCTTCACGAAATTTCTTGCATTAAAGTTTATTTATTCCATTTTTCCTTATTTTTTGATATAATAAATCCAGTCTGTTTTCAAAGGAGAGAAACATGCGTTTTAATCAATTCAGCTATCAACCAACCACTAGTTCTCAACGATTTGAGGAATTAGAAGGTCTTGGTCTAAAGCTGTCACCCCAACTGTCCTTAAAAAGACAGTTTGAAGACTTCATTCGTTGGAGTTTTTTCACTTATTCTAACACGGATTATGCCTTGTCAACTTTGGCTGCGGATAAAGAAACAGATTTAGTAACCTTTTTCCAGTCAGACCGTGAGTTAACTGCGGAGATTTTCTACACAGTAGTTTTTCAACTTTTAGGATTTAGCTATCTTGTTGACTTTGAGGATGCCGAACAGTTTCGTAAAGAAACTGGTTTTCCTATTGTTTATGGAGATCTCATTGAAAATCTTTATCAGTTACTCAATACACGAACTAAAAAAGGAAATACGCTCATCG
>CAUVGG010000086.1:0-3760 GCA_963551305.1 uncultured Streptococcus sp. | reverse complement strand
GGTCTTTGCATAATCCGTGACAAATCCTCTTAAAAATGATAAGATAGGAGAAATATTTGATTATCAAATTTTTGAGGAGGGAATCGTGTCGTATTTTGAACAGTTTATGCAAGCCAATCAGGCTTATGTTGCCCTACATGGGCAGTTAAATCTGCCACTTAAACCCAAAACCAGAGTAGCTATCGTGACCTGTATGGACTCACGTCTGCACGTTGCGCAAGCTCTAGGTTTGGCCCTTGGGGATGCTCATATCTTGCGGAATGCGGGTGGTCGAGTAACTGAGGACATGATTCGTTCACTGGTGATTTCCCAGCAACAAATGGGGACAAGAGAAATCGTGGTGCTTCACCATACAGACTGTGGAGCTCAAACCTTTCAAAATGAAAGTTTTCATGAACATTTGAAACACGAGCTCGGAGTTGATGTATCTGATCAAGATTTTTTACCATTCCAGGATGTTGAAGAGAGTGTGAGAGAGGATATGCAATTGCTTCGAGAGTCTCCACTAATTCCTGATGATGTGGTTATTTCAGGTGCTGTCTATGATGTGGATACAGGAAGTATGAGAGAAGTATACTAACTTTGTCTCGAAAAAATCTCATCCTAGCATAAAATCGATTGTTAAAATGTAGGATTTTTAGTTTTAATATAGCTAATATAAAATAGCATAAAACAAGGGTATAAATGTTTGCTCTTGTTTTATTTTTGATTGAAAAATAAAGGAAAAAGCGCTACAATGGTAGATGGAAAATGTTGTGTAAAAACAAGTGATACATAAATACCGGAGGAAATCATGTCTTTTTCTGATTTAAAGCTGTTTGCCCTTTCTTCTAATAGAGAATTGGCAGAGCGTGTGGCGCAAGAAATTGGGATAGAGTTGGGGAAATCGACTGTTCGCCAATTTTCAGATGGGGAGATTCAGGTCAACATCGAAGAATCAATCCGTGGAAAACACGTCTTTATCCTACAATCAACGAGTTCACCTGTAAATGATAATTTACTTGAAATTTTGATTATGGTGGACGCATTGAAGCGTGCTAGTGCAGAATCTGTCAACGTTGTCATGCCTTACTATGGCTATGCACGTCAGGATAGAAAAGCGCGCGCGCGTGAGCCAATCACTGCAAAACTCGTTGCAAACATGCTAGAAGTTGCTGGGGTAGATCGTTTGTTGACGATTGATTTGCACGCTGCACAGATTCAGGGATTCTTTGATATTCCTGTAGATCACTTGATGGGTGCTCCATTGATTGCGGACTATTTTGAACGTCGTGGCATGGTTGGCTCTGACTACGTGGTTGTCAGCCCAGACCATGGTGGGGTGACTCGTGCTCGTAAATTGGCAGAGTTTTTGAAAACTCCGATTGCGATTATTGACAAACGCCGTAGTGTAGACAAGATGAATACCAGTGAAGTGATGAACATCATTGGTAAGGTAGAAGGTAAGACTTGTATCTTAATTGACGATATGATCGATACAGCTGGAACCATTTGTCATGCGGCGGATGCTCTTGCTGAAGCAGGTGCTGTTGAAGTTTATGCAAGCTGTACGCACCCAGTTCTTTCAGGGCCAGCTATGGACAATATCCAAAAATCAGCCATTAAAAAATTGGTTGTTTTGGATACCATCTACCTACCAGAAGAGCGTTTGATTGATAAGATTGAACAAATTTCGATTGCTCATCTTCTGGGCGATGCTATTATTCGTATCCACGAAAAACGTCCTCTTTCTCCCCTATTTTGTATTGAGAAAAAGATTTAATCTTTCACTTGAAGTAGACAGAACTCCTAGCAGGTTTCTTTTCTTGCTAGGAGATTTTTATAGTCAAAATCTGCAAGCCTTTTCAAAATATGCTATACTGATGAAAAAGGAGGAATTCTATGAGTCAAGAATTTATCAATCCAAGTGATGGTGTGATCCGTCAGTATCTGGCGACCAGTAAAACGTTAGCGGTAGTGGGCTTGTCCGATCGTGAGGAAACAACTAGCAATCGAGTGACCAAGGAAATGCAGGCTCGGGGCTATAAAATCATTCCAGTTAATCCCAAGGCTGCAGGTGGGGAAATCCTGGGAGAAAAGGCTTATACGAGTCTAGCTGAGATTCCTTTTCCTGTGGATATTGTCAATGTATACCGACGGAGCGAGTTTTTGCCAGATGTGGCGCGTGATTTTCTCAAGGCTGATGCCAAGATTTTTTGGGCGCAATTAGGACTTGAAAATCTAGAAGCGGAAGAAATCTTGCGTGCTGGAGGATGCGATGACATCGTGATGAATCGCTGTATCAAGAGAGAACATACTCGCTTAATTCTTGAGCAATAAAAAGGTAGCCATGGGCTACCTTTTGTATTATAAAGTACCAATCAATGCTTGCATACCAAGACTGGTGAGGATGATGGCAATCCAGCAAAGGGCTCCGAGGACAATAGATTTACCACTGGATCTAACCATGGCAATTAGATTGGTTTTGAGACCGATAGCACTCATGGCCATGATGATAAAGAATTTAGAGAGTTGTTTGAGAGGGGTAAAGAAACTACTGGACACACCAAGAGAGGTAAGTAGAGTCGTTAAGATAGAGGCCAGGATAAAATAAAGGATAAAAAGTGGGAAAACTTTTTTCAGTTGTACGCCTTGTTTATTTTCTTGTTGGCGACTTTGCCAGTAGGAGAGAAAGAGAGTGATGGGAATGATCGCTAAGGTGCGTGTGAGTTTAACAATGGTTGCAGACTCGAGGGTATTGGTCTGATAAAGACTGTCCCAGGCACTAGCTGTGGCCGTTACAGAAGAAGTATCATTGACCGCAGTTCCTGCAAAGAGGGCAAAGCCGTCATTAGATAGGTGAAGCCAGGTTCCTAGAGTTGGAAAGATAAGCGCAGCCAAGATATTGAAGAAAAAGATAACGGAAATGGCTTGGGCAACCTCCTTTTCTTTGGCATGGATAACGGGTGCTGTAGCAGCAATGGCAGAGCCACCACAGATAGAAGAACCCACACCAATCAAGGTAGCCAGTTTTGTATCTAGTGCAAAGAAACGCTGGAAGAGGTAGGCGACGATTAAGGAAATCGAAATGGTGGAAAGGATGACAGGGAGTGAGGTTTGTCCGACTGCAAAGACTTGCGAGATATTGAGACCAAAACCAAGCAAGATGACGGCATACTGGAGTAATTTTTTGGAACTAAAGGTCAAACCTGCATCTAGTTGTTTGTAGGGCGAGAGCCAGGGGTGTAGGAGCATTCCTATAAAGATTGCAAAAACGGGTGCACCCACGACGGGGAAAAGTCCTCCTAGAAACCAAGAAATGATAGAAATGAGAAGGCAGGCCAAGATGCCTGCTCCATTTTTTGATAGAAATGACATAAAAACCTCCAATCATAATCTGTTACCATTATAGACCTGTAAACGGGAAAAGTAAAATAGAAAGTGGAAAGCTATTCTATAATGTATTTTTGCGGTCGGGGGGCTTTTGTAGTATAATAGAGATACGTTTTGAGAGTAGGAGGTATCTATGGACTTAACTAAGCTCTTTAATAAACAATTAGATAAGATTCAAGTTTCGTTGATTCGCCAGTTTGACCAGGCTATTTCGGAGATTCCTGGGGTCCTGCGTTTGACCTTGGGGGAACCTGATTTTACAACGCCAGATCATGTTAAGGAAGCGGCTAAGCGGGCCATCGACCAGAACCAATCCTACTATACAGGGATGAGTGGTCTGTTAACATTACGTCAGGCAGCCAGTGATTTTGTAAAAGAAAAATACCAG
>CAUVGG010000085.1:0-3766 GCA_963551305.1 uncultured Streptococcus sp. | reverse complement strand
TGATGGCTTGTGGGTTGACTTCTTTCCCTTGAGCCTGACGAAGACTTTCAGCTTGTAGAAGGGAATCCAAGTCAAAGCGGTAACAATCGCGCTTGCTCAGCTCTCCTTCTTCTCGCAAAACCAAAATAGTCAGCAAATCCTGTACTTGCTTGGCAAACTGGCGTGAGGTTTTCCAAGCTTTCAAAAATGGCTGTGCATCTTTAATCTCCAAAGCCCACAACAGAGCTGCCCAGGCTTGTTCAGAAGATTCAAAAGTGAAATCAGTCTCCAAAACAAACAGTCTGTTGAGCTTGCCCTGGCTTCCTGCCATGTCTGGAAGATAGTCATAAGCTCGACTCTCAATCATGGAAGACAGACCAACTCGCCAAAAAGGTGCCAGCAAGAGTTTATCAAACTCAACAAATGTACGCTCCACAGAAATTTTCTCCAAGAGTGGCGTCAAAGTCTTCATCGCCACAAAAGTTTCTGACTCAAGTTTAAAACCGAGACTGGCCTGAAAACGGAAACCACGCATAATACGCAGAGCATCTTCGTTGAAACGCTCACTAGCCACTCCAACTGCTCGCAAGACTTGGTTTTTCAAATCTTCTAAACCATGGAACAAGTCAATAATTTCGCCTGTCTCATCCAAGGCAAAGGCATTGACTGTGAAATCACGGCGCTTGAGGTCCTCTTCTAGCGAACGCACAAAGGAAACCGCACTGGGTCTACGATAGTCCACATAGACATCCTCTGTTCGAAAGGTTGTTACCTCATACTCCTCGTCCCCATCTAGGACCAAGACGGTTCCGTGCTCGATTCCGATGTCAGCTGTACGAGGGAAAATCTGCTTGGTTTCTTCTGGATAGGAAGAAGTCGCAATATCCACATCGTGGATGGGACGATTGAGGAGGGCATCTCGAACAGAGCCCCCAACAAAATAGGCCTCAAAGCCTGCTTCTTTAATTTTTTCTAATACTGGTAAAGCCTTCTGAAATTCAGAAGGCATTTGCGTTAATCTCATAATAAGTGTTCTAATCCATAGACAAGCTCATGACGCTTGACAACTTCTTTGATTCCCAAATTCACCCCTGTCATGAAGGAGCTGCGATCATAGGAGTCATGACGAAGGGTCAATCCTTCCCCCTGATTGCCAAAGATGACTTCTTGATGGGCTACCAAGCCTGGTAAACGGACCGAATGAATGCGCATGCCACCAAAGTCTGCACCTCGGGCACCCGCAATCAATTCTTCCTCATCAGGCGCACCTTGCTGGATTGACTCACGCACTTCCGCCATCAACTCAGCCGTTTTAATGGCTGTTCCACTCGGAGCATCTTTTTTCTTGTCATGATGGAGCTCGATAATCTCCACATTTGGGAAATATTTAGCAGCCTGCGCCGCAAATTGCATCAGCAAGACAGCTCCCAAGGCAAAGTTAGGGGCAATCAAGCCACCCAAATTTTGCTTACGGGAAAAAGCTTTTAGTTCTGCAATTTCTTCACTAGTGAATCCTGTTGTTCCAACTACTGGAGCAAAGCCATTTTCAAGAGCAAAGCGTGTATTTTCGTAGGCAACAGCTGGTGTAGTAAAATCTACCCAGACGTCTGCTTCAAATCCGGCTAAATCAGCCTTATCATTGAAGACAGGAATTCCCTTCCATTCTGACTCAGACTCAAACGGATCCAAAACCGCGACCAAGTCCAAGTCCGGATCAGCAAAGACCATCTGACAGGCAGCTTGGCCCATCTTTCCCTTAAACCCGGCGATAATTACTCGAATACTCATCTCTACTCCTGTCTAAGATACAAAGCCTGTAAGAACACAAAGTGAAAATAGGAGTTCTGATCAAGGAGTGTCTACTCCTTGGAAGAACTATCTTTTTCACACAGGGTTCCAGGCGTGTTCAATTATCAAGATACAAAGGACGTTAGTTGCCCATGAAAAATAGGGAATGACGCTGACTTTCCACGAAAGGCAAGACAGGCATCTTTTTCAAGAGGCAATAGTCCGTGTTCAATTACTATGATATAAAGCTTGTAAGAACAGTCTAGACGACTGGTGTATAGCTTAAAGCGATACTACCTTCTCCAAGGTGGGTTCCAATGACACTACCAAAGGTATCAATTGGAATCTCAGCAGTCACACCACTCTCCATCAAAAGCTGACGTAAGTCCGCTGCCTTTTGAGGAGCATTGCCATGGATGACTGTGATACGGTAATTCCCATCTTTTGTCGACTCTTTGATGATTTCCACCAAACGTTTGATTGCCTTCTTTTCTGTACGAACTTTTTCGTAAACTTCAATCACACCTTGGTCATTGAAGTAAAGAATGGGCTTGATACTGAGGAGATTCCCTAAGATGGCTGCCCCATTTGACAGACGTCCTCCCTTAACCAAGTGATCAAGATCATCTACTATGATAAAGGCTGAATTATCAGCAATTTGAAGAGCTAATTTCTCCTGAATCTGAGCAAAATCATCGCCCTGTTCTGCCCATTCAAAGGCACTCTCTACCATAAATCCTAGAGGGGAACTTGTGATATGGGTATCTGGAAAGGCAATGGTCAAGCCATCATACTCATCCAACATGTATTGGATGTTCTGATAAAAGCCTGAAATTCCTGACGAAAGAAAGAGTCCCAAGACATGGGTATAGCCTTCATCTTTCAAGGAACTTAGAATCTCATCCAATTTGGCAATACTTGGTTGACTAGTTTTAGGCAATTCTGCAGACTGAGCCATTTTTTGATAAAATTCCTCAGCAGTCAGATTGACACCTTCAACATACTCCTCCCCATCAATATTGACAGGAATATCCAAGATAAATAGATTCTCTCTTTGCAGCGTCTTCTCCTCTAAATAGGCTGAAGAATCTGTAATGACAGCTAATTTCATGACTAAAACTCCAAATTGATCCCTGGAAGATCCAAGGCGATTTCTGTTACTTCATACGTCAAACGGTTGAGCATGTTCAAGCATGGACGTGCCAAGGTTTCAACTTCTTCTTGGTTAAATTCACTTGGTTCGTTAACAATACGACCTTCCACATGGTTAACTTGAGAAATCGTTCCACTGATAACAAATTTGTCAAAGACAATCATAAAGCTCAAGATAACAACTAGCGAGGTTACTTGGTTTTCTTGGTCGTATTGGAGCAACTGGAAATTCACATCTACCTTGGTTTCAGGAGCCCCATTTTCATTTTCCCATTCAAAGTTACGAGCATCAAAGTGATACTGGCTAACAAATTCTTGTTCTCGTTTAAGATTCATTTCTCTCTCCCATTGCTACAATTTACTATGCAATTGTACCACATTTTTATCATTTCATCTAGTTTTCTAGGCTTTAGTCAATACCGATCTCATCTTTAACAACAGTAGCAATCGTATCTACATAGTAATTGACTTCTTCTGTTGTAGGTGCCTCTGCCATAACTCGCAAGAGAGGTTCGGTACCACTTGGGCGAACAAGGATACGGCCGTTTCCTGCCATTTCTCCTTCCATCTTTTCGATGATTGCCTTGATGGCTGGTACTTCCATGGCTTTTTCTTTCATGGCATTTTCCACTCGGATATTGACCAGTTTTTGTGGGTAAATCGTTACTTCTGATGCCAGTTGAGACAAGGTTTTACCGGTTTCCCGTATAACTTTTGTTAGTTGAACGGCAGTTAACTGTCCATCACCTGTCGTATTGTAATCCATCAAGATAACGTGACCAGACTGTTCACCACCAAGGTTATAGCCTGATTTTCTCATTTCTTCGACGACATAGCGGTCACCAAC
>CAUVGG010000084.1:0-3773 GCA_963551305.1 uncultured Streptococcus sp. | reverse complement strand
TCAGCTTGTCTATGGTTCCGATTGCCATTCAAAACAGCTCACAGGAAACGTATCCGCTGGATACCTTTATCGATAATGTCTACACTCCACTGACAGATGAAGCGATCATGGATTTGTCGGAAAATGCACAAATCGTAGATGGAAAACTGAGCTATGCTGGAACTAAAAATCAGCAAGCTTCTCTTTTGATTGGTCCAAGCCAGAGCAAGGAATTGCCAAAGGACCTACAACTTCATTTTGATACGGAAGAACTCGTCATCAGTAAGGAAAGTAAGGAACTGACTCGTATTCGCTACCACGCGATTCAAACAGAGAGTTTCCAGAGTAAGGAAAGTTTAACCCAGGCTATTTCTAAAGACTGGTACCAACAAAATCGGGTCTATATCAGTCTCTTTCTCGTCCTTGGTGCAAGCTTCCTCTTTGGATTGAATTTCTTCATTGTCTCTCTTGGAGCTAGCTTTCTCCTTTATATCACCAAAAAATCACGCCTCTTTTCATTTAGGACTTTTAAAGAGTGCTACCATTTTATCTTGAACTGTTTGGGATTACCCACTCTGATTACGCTTATTTTGGGACTTTTTGGCCAAAATATGGCAACCCTTATCACTGTACAAAATATTCTTTTTGTTCTGTATCTGGTCACTATTTTTTACAAGACACACTTCCGTGATCCAGATTATCATAAATAGGAGATTTTTATGCCCGTTACGATTAAAGACGTGGCCAAGGCAGCAGGTGTCTCACCTTCAACTGTTACCCGCGTTATTCAAAACAAATCAACGATTAGTGATGAAACCAAAAAACGAGTTCGCAAGGCGATGAAGGAGCTCAACTACCACCCCAATCTCAATGCTCGTAGCTTGGTAAGTAGCTATACTCAAGTTATCGGCCTAGTGCTCCCTGACGACTCGGATGCCTTTTACCAAAATCCTTTCTTCCCATCTGTTCTACGAGGGATCGCCCAAGTGGCATCTGAGAACCACTATGCTATCCAGATTGCAACGGGGAAAGATGCAAAAGAGCGGCTCAAAGCTATTTCCCAGATGGTCTATGGTAAGCGTGTAGATGGTTTGATTTTCCTCTATGCCCAAGAAGAGGATCCTTTGGTTAAGCTAGTAGCAGATGAGCAATTTCCTTTCCTTATCTTAGGTAAATCTCTATCTCCCTTCATTCCGCTTGTTGATAATGACAATGTCCAGGCTGGTTTTGATGCGACAGAATATTTCATCAAAAAAGGATGCAAGCGAATTGCTTTTATCGGAGGAACCAAAAAACTTTTCGTAACACAAGATCGTCTAATGGGTTATGAGTTAGCTCTTAAACAATACCAACTTCCTATTGATCCAAATCTGACCTACTTTGCGACCGAATTTCTTGAAGATAATGGTTATCGCTTTAGTAAACTTCTCTTCGAACATGATCCAAATATTGATGCTATTATTACTATTGATAGCCTTCTTGCTGCAGGGGTCTGTGATTACATCGCAAAACACCAACTGGATGTCCCTGTCCTCAGCTTTGACTCGGTCAACCCTAAACTGAACTTGGCAGCCTATGTTGATATCAATAGCTTGGAACTTGGACGTGTTTCCTTTGAAACCATTCTCCAGATAATCAACGATGCCAAAAACAATAAACAAATTTGTTACCGCCAGTTGATTGGGCACAAAATTATTGAAAAATAAAGACCAGCCCCAAGGCTGGTCTTTTGAGTATGATTAATTGTCTGTTTCTACGAATCGTCCTAGGATGTGGACATTTTCAGATACAGAGACAAAGGCTGTTGGATCGACCTGTTTCATGATGTGTTTAAAATCATTAAACTCTGCTCGCGTGATAACAGTGATCAAGACTGCTTTTCTCTCATGATTATAGGTTCCTTCTGCATCGTGGATCATGGTTGCTCCACGGTGCAATTTTTTATGGATTTTTGCGATTACCTTGTCAGGATTATTGGTCACAATCATGGCCTGCATGCGTTTCTGCTTGGTAAAGACCGCGTCTGTCACACGGCTCGATACAAAAATGGTGATCATAGAGTAAAGGGCGTATTTCCAACCAAAGGTCAGACCTGCTATCAGCATAATCATCCCATTTACCAAGAAAGAAATACTGCCGACATTCTTACCCGTTTTCTTTCGAATGGTGAGACTGACGATATCTGTACCTCCGCTAGAAATATTGTTACGGAGTGCAAAACCAATCCCCAAGCCCATGACAACACCCCCAAAAAGAGCATTGATGATGGGATCCTCTGTCAAGGTCACAACTGGCACAAGCTGGATAAAGAGGGAACTCATGGATACTGTGATAAAGGTAAAGATTGTAAACTTATGCCCAATCTGATACCAAGCCAAAATCATCAACGGAAAATTGATGGCATAAAAGGTCAGCGATATCGGAATATAAAAACCAAACCAGTGATTACTCAAAGCAGAGATAATCTGTGCCAAACCCGTCGCACCACTGGAGTAAACGTGTCCTGGTTGAAAAAAGAAATTGACTGCTACTGCTGACAAAAAGCCATAAACCAGAGAAGCCGAGACTTTCTCATCATATTTTTCCCGAGAGATACTTTGTAAAACTCGTAAGATTTTTATCTGATAAGCAAAGCGGCGCAGATAATAGCGCCACCGCTTAATTTGTTTTGCTTGTTTCATCTTCTTCTACTTGTAAGCTGAGTTCCTCTAGTTGTTTGAGAGCGACTGTTGATGGAGCTTGTGTCATTGGATCGGTTGCCTTATTGTTCTTAGGAAAGGCAATGACTTCACGGATATTTTCTTCTCCTGCAAGCAACATGACAAAACGGTCAAGACCGATCGCCAAACCACCGTGTGGTGGGAAACCATAGTCCATAGCCTCAAGAAGGAAACCAAACTGGTCATTTGCTTCTTCGGCTGAGAAACCAAGAGCCTTGAACATGCGTTCTTGAAGGTCTTTTTGGTTGATACGAAGGCTACCACCGCCAAGCTCATAACCGTTCAAGACGATATCGTAAGCAATGGCACGAACCTTAGCCAAATCACCTTCTAATTCGTGAGCTGTTTCTTCCTGTGGAAGGGTAAATGGATGGTGGGCGCTCATGTAGCGGTCTTCTTCTTCAGACCATTCAAACATTGGCCAATCAACCACCCAAAGGAAATTGAATTTATCGCTATCAATCAAGCCAAGCTCTTTAGCAATACGACCACGAAGGGCACCAAGGGTTGCATTCGCCACTTCAAGCGTATCCGCCACAAAGAGAACCAAATCCTTGTCTTCAAGACCAAGCGCTGCAGTCAAGTCTGCTTGGATCCCAGTCAAGAACTTGGCAACCGGTCCGTTTAATTCTCCATCAACTACCTTGACCCAAGCAAGACCTTTGGCACCGTACTGTTTGGCTACTTCGGTCATCTTGTCGATGTCTTTACGTGAGTAGTTGTCCGCAGCCCCTTTGACGACAATGGCTTTAACAGCAGGTGCTTCTGAGAAGACTTTAAAATCAACACCCTTGACAACTTCTGTCAAGTCCTGAAGCAACATGTCAAAACGAGTATCAGGTTTATCAGAACCATAAAGAGCCGTGGCATCATCGTATTTCATACGAGGAAATGGAAGCGTCACGTCGATGCCTTTTGTTTCTTTCATCACGCGCGCAATCAATCCTTCTGTAATATCTTGGATCTCCTGCTCCGTAAGGAAGGATGTTTCCAAGTCGACCTGGGTGAACTCAGGCTGACGGTCACCACGCAAGTCCTCATCACGGAAACATTTAACGATTTGGTAGTAACGGT
>CAUVGG010000083.1:0-3858 GCA_963551305.1 uncultured Streptococcus sp. | reverse complement strand
TTGACTTTCTCATTTGCAAAAGCACGGTCTTGCAAAACCTTTTGGGCACGAAGTTCATCTCGACGGTGAACAATAGTGACGGACTTGGCAAAGCGAGTCAAGAAGAGAGCTTCTTCTACCGCTGAATCTCCACCACCAACTACGAGCAAGTCTTGATCACGGAAGAAAGCTCCATCACAGACCGCACAGTAAGAAACACCTCGACTGTTCAGTTCTTCTTCTCCGGGAACTCCCAAAAGACGGTGTTTAGAACCAGTTGCTACAATGACAGTACGGGTTTCGTAAACTTGATCATCAGTGATGACCTTCTTATAGTCACCCTGATCTTCAATATTTTCAACATAGCCATAAAGATGCTCCACTCCAAGGTTTTCAAGTGGTTCAAACATCTTTTCAGCCAATTCAGGTCCACTGATGTTGGAATAACCTGGATAGTTTTCAATATCAGATGTGTTATTCATTTGCCCGCCTGGCAGACCACCTTCAATCAAAGCCACTTTCAGATTGCTTCGAGCAGCATATAAGGCAGCGGTCATTCCCGCAGGTCCAGCACCGATAATAATCGTATCGTACATTTCGATTCCTTCTTTCTTGTTGTAACTATCTTTATTCTAACTCATTCTTGCTAGTCACGCAAGGATTATGCCTTGAAAACCAAGAGCAAACTCATGACGGCAAAGGATAACACCGGAACGACCAAAACTCCAATCATAATCATATCATAGAGATGAGCTTGGCGAGCCTTGGCTGTCTTGTCTACACCAGACATGGCTCTCAATCCAATCCAAATCCCCAAAAAAATCACGACAAGGATGGTCGTTAAGATCAAACTCTCGAAATACAAAGAAAATAGATGCAGTAGCATGATCTCTCTCGTTTCTATCTTTTTTAAAGAGTAAACTCAGCTAGTCCAACTAACTGAGTTTTCCTTTTTCTATTATATCAAATATAAGTCCGTTTGTAACTAGCGAAGAATTCTTTTGTTCGTTCTTCTTTCGGATGATTGATGATTTCATCCGGTGTGCCAGACTCGATGATTTTCCCTTTATCTAGGAATAAAACCTTGTCTGCCACTTGGGATACAAAAGACATATCGTGACTGACCAAAATCATGGTCTGACCTGACTTAGCAGCATCTGCAATAGATTTTTCTACCTCACCGACCAATTCTGGGTCGAGGGCTGAAGTGGGTTCGTCCAAGAGCAAAACATCTGGTTTCATAGCAAGCGCACGCGCAAGGGCAACCCGTTGCTTTTGTCCACCTGATAAATGGCGAGGATAATGGTTTTCACGGTCAGAAAGACCAACCTTGGCCAACTCTTCCTTAGCGATTTTTGTTGCTTCCTCGTCCGATAATTTCTTAACGACAACCAAACCTTCCTTGACATTGTCAAGAGCTGTTCGGCGTTCAAACAGATTAAACTGTTGGAAAACCATAGACAACTTGCGACGAAGGGTTAGGATCTCTTCTTGGCTAATCTGAGAAAAATCAACTTTAAAATTGTCAATCTGAATCGTTCCACTATCTGGAGTCTCAAGGTAGTTCAAACTACGAAGAAAGGTTGATTTCCCTGCTCCAGATGAACCAATTAAGGCTACTACTTCTCCCTTTTGGATATCCAAGTCCAGATGATCCAAGACAGTCTGTCCTGAAAAGGATTTGCTTAAATTCGAAATCTTAATCATTAACGAAGGTCTCCTTTCACATCTGTAGACACTGTGTCTGGGGCTGAAATAGCCATTTTCTTTTCAATGAAACGACCGAGGCTTTCAATTCCGATATTGACTACCCAATAAACAAGGGCTACGGAGATGAAACGTTCAAAATAGCGATAATCAGCTCCACCCAAAATCTGAGCTTGGGCAAAGACCTCCACAACACCTGCGCTAAAGGCTAGAGAAGTTCCCTTGGTCAAACCGATAAGGGAGTTAATCAAAGTCGGCGTAGCTACCACCGCCGCATTTGGAATAATCACACGACGGTAAACTTGCGCACGTGTCATACCCAAACTACGCGCCGCCTCAATTTCACCTGGATTAACAGAAAGGATGGCTGCACGAATCGTTTCACTTGCATAAGCCGCCTCATTAAAAGCAAAGGCCACAATCGCAAAAAGCGCTGCTGGAATCGCATTGATATTGAAACCAGTGCCCCATTGCTGGTTAATAGCTTTCAGTGCCAAAGGAATTCCGTAGTAGGTCAACATAAGTTGGACTAGGATTGGTGTGCCTTTTAAGAAGCTGACGAAAAAGGCCTGCAAGGGATATAAAATCTTAACACGATTGATCTTAACAATGGCAAAAATCAGGGCAAGTAGCAAACCAAAGAGTGCACCTCCAAGCGTCAACATCAAGGTTGTAGGCAGTTGCTGGACAATCCTTGGAATTCCATCAAAGACCGAACGCAAACTAAAGAGCTTGCCATCCGGAATGAGTTGCATCAAACTTTGGTACCAATCTGATGCTAAAAATGTTGTAACAGTCATAAAAACATCCTCTCCTGATAATGATTCATTCTACCATACTTCTGCTCGCAAGCAAATTATTTGCTACGGGAAAAGCAGACTTTGTCTACCTTCTAGTTTATCACACTTTAAAACAGGGAGGCTATATATTTTACCTATCAAGGAGATAAATAAAAACTATCTCAAACCTAAGTCCTCATAGTTTTTTCTATAGCCGATTTGTTTAACAGCACCATTCTCCACCAAAATTGGACGTTTCAATAACATACCATCACTGGCTAGAAGCTTGGCTGCTTCTTGTTTTGACAAACTTCCTACCTTATCTTTTAGGCCTAGTTCGCGGTATTTGATCCCGCTGGTATTGAAAAATTGTTTCACTTCAAAACCGGAAGTTTCCAACCAGTTCAAAATCACGTCTTCACTTGGTGTTTCTTCTACGATGTGGACATCTTGGTATTCCAGTCCAAGTTTATCCAATTCATTTTTTGCTTTCTTACAAGTTGAACATTTTGGGTATTCGATAAATTCTAACATCTTCTTTTCTTTCTATTTTTTATTTTCTTGAAATGCTGCACCTTCATGTTGCAAGAGCCAGGCTTTCTTTTCGACTCCAGATGCATAGCCTGTCAAGCGATTGCCTGACCCCAGCACCCGATGACAGGGAACAAGTATGGACCAAGGATTGCGCCCCACTGCTCCACCAATCGCTTGGGCAGAAGCTACTTGCAGGTCTTGCGCTATTTGTCCGTAAGTTACTGTTTGACCATAAGGAATGGCCTGTAAGTAAGTCCAGACTCGCTTTTCAAAATCGGTCCCAATGGGAGCCAGAGGCAAGGAAGACAAATCTTGAGCACGTCCCTTAAAATAAGTATCTAAATAGGAAATAACCTGGTCTAGGATAGGATGTTTCTTAACTACTTCTATACTATCTCCAGAGATTCCCCTCTCAAAATGAGTTTGGTCCTGTACCCAAATTCCATACAGATATTGCTCGTCAGCAACCAAGGATAAGGTTCCAATTGGCGACGGGTAGAGCATTTTTGCGTACTTTTTCTGCTTCATTTTTTTAATTTCTGATAGGCCAAACGTTCCCCGTCAACTGGAACCTTACCGACCTGCTGGAATCCTAGCTTTTCAAAGATATGCTGCATGGCCTTGTTTTCTGCATGCGTATCTGAACGAAAATCTAGATAATCAAAACCTTCAATCAAGCCTTCTAGGAAAGTCTGAGCAACACCTTGTCCTTGGACATCTGCTGCCACAGCGATACGGTGAAAGACCAGATATTCTGATTCTTCCCCCTGCCAACTTCCTTCATAAATGGCTTCATAGGCTTCTTCTGGGCTCTTGGTCACAGCAGCATAGGCTAGCAGTTCTCCCTCTTCCAAGGCCA
>CAUVGG010000082.1:0-3884 GCA_963551305.1 uncultured Streptococcus sp. | reverse complement strand
ATGCCATCGGGCTCTTCCATCCATTTGTAGAAGATGAGTCTGTAGCCATGTATGGGGCCGAAGCGGCAGGACTAGGTGTGGATACAGAGCACCACGCAGCGACCTTGACCAAGGGACGTCCAGGTGTCCTCCACGGTTCTCTCATGGATGTGCTCCAAGATGCTCATGGTCAAATTCTTGAAGCCTTCTCCATCTCAGCAGGCTTGGACTATCCTGGTATCGGTCCAGAACATTCTCACTACCACGATATCAAACGTGCCAGCTATGTTCCTGTGACAGACGAGGAAGCCTTGGAAGGATTCCAGCTCTTGTCTCGTGTGGAAGGGATTATCCCAGCCTTGGAATCTAGCCATGCCATTGCTTTCGCAGTGAAATTAGCCAAAGAACTGGGCCCAGACAAGTCTATGATTGTTTGCTTATCAGGTCGTGGGGACAAGGATGTGGTTCAAGTCAAAGACCGCTTGGAAGCAGACGCAGCAAAGAAGGGAGAAGCTCATGCCTAAGACACTAACAGAAAAATTGAACGCTATTAAAGCGACTGGAAAAGGAATTTTCGTTCCCTATATCATGGCTGGAGACCATGAGAAAGGTTTGGATGGTCTAGCTGAAACAATCCACTTTTTAGAAGATTTGGGTGTCTCTGCAATTGAAGTGGGTATTCCTTTTTCAGATCCTGTCGCAGATGGACCTGTTATCGAAGAAGCTGGATTGCGTAGTTTAGCCCACGGGACCTCTACCCAGGCTTTGGTTGAAACCTTGAAAACTATTCAAACAGAGGTTCCACTAGTCATTATGACCTACTTCAACCCCCTCTTTCAGTACGGTGTGGAGAACCTTGTCAAAGATTTGGCAGATACAGCGGTTAAGGGCTTGATTATCCCAGACCTGCCTCATGAGCATGCCAACTTTGTGGAGCCATTTTTGGCAGATACAGACATTGCTTTGATTCCTTTAGTAAGCTTGACCACAGGGATTGAGCGTCAGAAAGAGTTGATTGAAGGGGCAGAAGGATTTGTCTATGCAGTTGCCATCAATGGGGTAACAGGGAAATCTGGCAATTATCGTGCAGATTTGGACAAGCACTTGGCACAATTGCATCAAGTGGCCGACATCCCAGTATTGACAGGATTTGGCGTATCTAGTCAAGCCGATGTTGAACGCTTCAATGCGGTATCAGATGGTGTTATCGTTGGTTCGAAAATTGTAAAAGCCCTCCACCAAGGAGAGCCAATTCAGGACTTTATCAAAGAAGCAGTAGCTTACCAAAAATAATCACGCAAGCAGCGAGTAAGAGGAAAGGCACGAAAGGAAGTCTTTCCTTTTTCTTTTGTAGGAGAAAGGCTAGAATCCCCATCACAGAAGAGAATTGAATCAAGATCAGTAGTTCGGTCATACTAAAGACGAGAGCGCAAGAAGCCAGAAAGAGGAAATCTCCTGCCCCCATGCGGATATCGATAAAATGAGCCAAAATTCCAAGGACAAGGAAGAAGACCATGACCAGATTCCAGCCAGAGCAGACCATTAGGAGTAGATGAAAGACAATCCAGACCAGTAAGGGGTATTCCTGATGGCGCAAGTCGTAGATGCCCAAGGTCAAACCGGCAGTGATCAGGATGACTTGCCCCAAGGAAAGAAAACCCCAAGACCAAGATAGAAAGAGGAGTCCTAAGCCTAGTTCAAAGAGGGCATACCAGACAGGATAAGGAGCCTTGCAGTAGCGACAGCGAAAGCGATTGAAGACCTGCGAGAGAATCGGAATCAAATCTAAGGGACGCAAGCGAGTCTGACAGGAATCGCAGTGACTGGCTGGACTGATAATGGATTGCTCTGGAAAACGGTCAATGACCAAACCAAGAAAGGAAGCGAGAATGCTCCCGACAAGAAAAAAATAAAAATCAATCATACTTATCTATTCGTAAAAAATAGGAAAAGTAGTATAATAGGGAAACATAGATAAGATGGTGAGGCAAAGATGACAATTCGTTTTGAAGAAAAGGTTAGCACAGAAAACGCTCAACTCGTATGCCAATGGTCTAATTCACTCGGAAAATCTTTTCAAGAACAATGGATGGGAACAATGATTCCTTTTCCCTTGACAATTCAAGTCTTGCAAGATTTGGAAGGAATCTTTTCAATATTTGATGGACAAGAGTTTGTCGGGCTTATCCAGAAAATCAGGCTAGAAGACAGGAATCTTCATATCGGGAGATTTTTTATCAATCCCCAGAAACAGGGACAAGGCTTAGGTAGCCAGGCTTTAAGGAAATTTGTTAGTTTGGCCTTTGAAAATGAAGACATAGCTAGTATCTCTTTAAATGTCTTTGAGACAAATCAAGCAGCTAAGCACCTTTACCAAAAAGAAGGATTTGAAATCGTTCAAATAGTTGAAGCACCTGTAAGAAAATACATCATGAAAAAGGGGAGATAAGAAGCAAAAAAGCCTTGATTCCAAGGCTTTTTTATGTTATAAACTCATTAAAACAACTCCCAGTAGGGTGTGGAATGTTTTTTAGTCTGTGTCATATAAAAATAAATAGAATGAATAGCTATAGCTAGAGCTAAAATGGTTGTAATACTTACTACTATTATAGGATTAGAAGCAAAGATTAAAGAGAGAATCAAGGCAGCCAGATAGAGTGTCGCTTGGACACAGTAGTAACTTTTCGAATAGCGAAGATAGTGTTTGTTATAGGGCCCATTTACTAGGACAGCAGCTTGAAAGAGGCCAAATCCGATATAAGAGAAGCTGGTTGCAAAGAGACGATTAGCTTCAGGATTCAGAAGAAAACTCATCGAAACAGTCATCATAATAAGTCCAATGAAAATAGGATAGTGACTGTAAATTAGAAATAGTCCCTTTTGATTAGATTTTTCATCAATAGCATGGTCGAATTGACCAAAATAAAACAAGAACAGAGAAATCATAATAATGAAATAAAGAACCGAATAAATCGAGAAATTCTCGATTGTAAAGAAGTTAGCTAGCTCCATAATCATCTCTCCAAACGTAATAATGACAAGAAGGGAGATGCGCTCGATTAAATGGGGGAGATTTACCTGGTAATGCTTATCTTTATTAAGCAAGATACTTGGCATAATAAAGATAAACAGAATACTAGCAAATAAGATATAGACTCTAACGTAAATAGGAAGAAGAGCTGCTAGATAGACTCCTAAACTTCCTAGACCTGTTATCCATAGAAAACCTTTGATACTTTCCCGATTAACATCATCGGTTGATTTTCTAAAAAACTCAACCAAATATTGAAAAAATAAGGTAAGGGTTAATGTACCAATAGCCCAACAGAGATAATGAAAATATTGTTGCCAATCAGGTCCCATCATATTGGCTATAAAGAGTAAAAGTCCCATTTTGATAAACATGATTACTATGTTAAATAAAGAGTTCTTTCCATAGCGATTGGTATAAACGGTTTGAATCATCCAGGAATCAGTGAGAACCAAGACAGCCATGAAAAAATCAAAGAAAGAATTCCAAGTCAAAATACCGTTATGAAGATGGTCAATTAAAGTAGTTGCTTTTGAAATTGCAAAAACAAAAACTAGGTCATAAAAAAGTTCTGAAAATTCTACACGTTTATGTTTAATAAGAGTTGTCATCTTAAGACCTTTCTATTTTAGAAGTACAATTTATTATAACAGAAAATGGTAATAAAAAAAAAGGAGATGCTTAAATAACTTCATGTGACGCGAATGAACTGCGCCACAAAAGTTAGGTTTTTTCTGTCTAACTTTTGGGGTGCAGTTCAGAAGGGGTGTTTTTTCTATCGTTTTTTAGTGCTAAGACTACACAAAAAAGCCTTGATTCCAAGGCTTTTTCCTGTTGATTTAGATGCCCCCTACAGGGATTTGGAAAGGACTTT
>CAUVGG010000081.1:0-3948 GCA_963551305.1 uncultured Streptococcus sp. | reverse complement strand
AAGGATTATCATGAGCTTTCTCCCTTAGAAAACTTTGCTTTAGTCATGGGAAATGAAGGGCAGGGGATTAGTTCTGTCATGGCTGAGAGTGCTGATCAGCTGGTTCATATTGGCATGAAAGGTCGAGCAGAAAGTCTCAACGTGGCAGTTGCAGCAGGTATATTGATGTTTTATTTTAGCTAATTTATAAAATCTTTGTTATAATCAAGACATATTTATAGAAAAAGGAGAATCAGAATGAATCAAACAATTATTCAAGAACGTTCAGGTCTCAATCAATTTTACGCCAAGGTTTATGCCTTTGTAGGACTTGGGATTGGTCTATCAGCTCTCGTGTCAGCTTTGATGTTGACAGTTTTTCAGTCCCAGTTGATTTACTTTTTAATGCATGGTCGTCTCTGGTTGATGATTGCAACTTTTGCAGAACTTGCTCTAGTCTTTGTCGCAAGTAGCATGGCTGCAAAAAATAGCCCAGCAGCTCTCCCAGTATTTTTAGTTTATTCTGTTTTAAATGGATTTACGCTCAGCTTTGTCGTAGCCTTCTATACACCTGGGACCGTCTTATCAGCCTTTGTATCCAGTGCCCTTCTTTTCTTCGTCATGGCGGCAATCGGAATTTTCACCAAGAAAGATTTGAGTGGAATGGGCCGAGCTTTGATGGCGGCGCTTGTTGGTCTCATCATTGCTATGGTTGTGAATCTATTTTTAGCCAATAGTTTCTTTGACTACATGATTAGTATTGCCATGGTCTTGGTTTTCTCAGGTTTGATTGCTTGGGACAACCAAAAGATTCGCTATGTTTATGAGCAGTCACGAGGACAAGTAGCGACAGGTTGGATCATCTCAATGGCACTCAGCATCTACCTAGACTTTATCAACCTCTTCCTTAGCATCTTACGAATCTTTGGTCGAAACGATTAATGAATGACAGAGTCAGTGTTCGAAAGAGCACTGACTTTTTCTTATTTACTCTTTTCTTTTCTTGGAAATAGGTGTATAATGCTTTTAACTAATTTTTGAGGAGCCGTTTATGAAGAAAAGTTTTATTCATCAGCAAGAAGAGATTTCCTTTGTCAAAAACACCTTTACCCAGTATTTGAAAGATAAGTTAGAAGTTGTTGAAGTTCAAGGTCCTATCTTGAGCAAGGTTGGTGATGGGATGCAGGATAACCTGTCCGGTGTCGAACATCCAGTATCCGTAAAGGTCTTGCAGATCCCAGATGAAACTTATGAAGTCGTTCACTCACTAGCCAAATGGAAACGCCACACCTTGGCTCGTTTTGGTTTTGGTGAAGGTGAAGGTCTGTTTGTTCACATGAAGGCCCTTCGTCCAGATGAAGATTCGCTTGATGCGACCCACTCTGTATATGTAGACCAGTGGGACTGGGAAAAAGTGATTCCAAATGGTCAACGCAATATCGCTTATCTCAAAGAAACCGTTGAGAAGATTTACAAGGCTATTCGTCTGACAGAGCTAGCCGTAGAAGCGCGCTACGATATTGAATCCATCTTGCCAAAACAAATCACCTTTATCCATACAGAAGAGTTGGTGGAACGCTATCCAGATTTGACACCGAAAGAGCGTGAAAATGCAATCTGTAAAGAGTTTGGTGCTGTCTTCTTGATTGGTATTGGTGGCGAGTTGCCTGATGGCAAACCTCATGACGGCCGTGCACCTGACTACGATGACTGGACAACAGAGTCTGAAAATGGCTACAAAGGGTTGAATGGCGATATTCTAGTTTGGAACGAATCTCTTGGATGTGCCTTTGAACTTTCATCAATGGGGATTCGGGTAGATGAAGACACCCTTCGCCGCCAAGTGGCTCTTACAGGAGACGAAGATCGTCTGGAGTTGGAATGGCATAAAGCCCTGCTCAACGGCCTTTTCCCATTGACAATTGGTGGAGGGATTGGACAGTCTCGGATGGCCATGTTCCTTCTTCGTAAGAAACACATCGGAGAAGTTCAGACTAGTGTTTGGCCACAAGAAGTCCGCGACACTTACGAAAATATCTTGTAGAGAATCGAACCGCAAGGTTCGGTTTTCTTTCTCTTTTTGCCCATAATTTGGTATAATAAACGGTATGAAAATCGTATCAGGAATCTACGGAGGGCGTCCTCTCAAGACGCTAGAAGGAAAGACGACGAGGCCGACATCGGATAAGGTGCGTGGAGCTATCTTTAACATGATAGGTCCCTATTTTGAGGGCGGTCGTGTATTGGATCTCTATGCTGGCAGTGGCGGCTTATCTATTGAGGCAGTCTCGCGTGGGATGTCCCATGCTGTCTTAGTGGAACGGGATCGAAAGGCACAAGCTATCATCGCTGAAAATATCCAAATGACCAAGGAAGTTTCCAAATTTCAGCTCTTAAAGATGGAGGCTGAACGAGCCTTGGAGCATGTGAATGGTCCCTTTGACCTGGTCTTTTTAGATCCTCCCTATGCCAAGGAACAAATCATTGCAGATATCGAAAAAATGGCAGAAAGAAACCTTTTCTCCGAAGAGGTCATGGTTGTCTGTGAAACCGATAAGTCTGTAGAACTTCCAGAAGAAATCACCTGCTTAGGCATCTGGAAGGAAAAAATATATGGGATTAGTAAGGTGACAGTCTATGTCAGATAAAATTGGATTATTTACAGGTTCATTTGATCCGATGACAAATGGACATTTGGATATCATTGAACGTGCCAGTAAACTCTTTGATAAGCTCTATGTTGGGGTGTTCTACAATCCCCACAAACAAGGCTTTCTCCCTGTTGAAAATCGCAAACGAGCAGTCGAAAAAGCGGTGGCGCATTTAGATAATGTAGAGGTGATGGCTTCTCATGACCAACTAGTCGTCGATGTTGCAAGAAGACTGGAGGCTAAGACCCTTGTCCGTGGCTTGCGAAATACCACCGACTTGCAATACGAGTCTAGTTTTGATTACTACAATCATCAACTGGCTCCAGAAATCGAAACCATTTACCTATATAGTCGCCCAGAGCATCTTTATATTAGCTCTTCAGCCATGAGAGAACTTCTGAAGTTTGGTCAGGAGATTCAGCAATATGTCCCAAACAGTGTTGTGGAGGAATTAGAACATGAAGAAAAAAACTAGATGGCCCTTATATGTCATCCTAGCACTAGTAGTGACTTTTTTAGCCTTTGTAGTACCTTTACCTTACTACATAGAAGTTCCAGGTGGAGCGGAAGATATTCGTCGAGTTTTGAAAGTCAATGAAACAGAGGATACAGAAGCAGGAGCTTACCAGTTTGTGACAGTTGGGATTCGACACGCAACCCTGTCGCATCTTGTCTATGCTTGGTTAACGCCTTTCACGGATATTAGAAGTGCCAAGGAGACTACGGGTGGCTCTACGGATGCGGAGTTTATGCGGATCAATCAGTTCTACATGCAAACTTCTCAAAACATGGCCAAGTATCAAGGATTGAAGACGGCTGGTAAGGATATCGAACTCAAGTACCTGGGAGTTTATGTCTTGACCGTGACGGACAATTCAACTTTTAAGGGCATTCTGAACATCGCAGATACCGTGACGGCTGTTAATGATAAAACATTTGATAGTTCAAAAGACTTAGTTGACTATGTCAATTCTCAACAATTGGGGGACACGGTTAAGGTAACCTATGAAGAAGACGGAAAAGTCAAGTCTGCTGAAGGTAAGATTATCACTCTCGAAAACGGGAAAAACGGGATTGGGATTGGTTTGATTGACCGTACGGAAGTGACCAGTGATGTTCCCATTCGCTTTTCAACAGCTGGTATCGGGGGACCAAGTGCCGGTCTTATGTTTAGTCTAGCTATTTACACCCAGATAGCAGATCCAGGACTTCGTAATGGCCGTATCGTTGCGGGAACGGGAACCATTGATCGGGACGGAAATGTTGGCGACATTGGTGGAATTGACAAAAAAGTAGTTGCAGCCTCTCGTCAGGGAGC
>CAUVGG010000080.1:0-4038 GCA_963551305.1 uncultured Streptococcus sp. | reverse complement strand
CCAATGACTTTTAGGATGAGGCTAAGCATATGATAGGCAAAGGCAAGGTGTAGGAAAGCAAATAGCAATGGAAGGAAGAAAACAGTTAGGACCTGTTTGTTGATGGTTTGCTTGATTTGCTTTTGATCGAGACCGACTTTTTGCAAAATAATGAAGCGTTCACGGTCTTCATAGCCTTCAGAGATTTGTTTGTAGTAGATGACAAGAACAGTTCCCACCATAAAGATGATAGAGAGGAAAATACCGATAAAGAAAACTCCACCAAAGAGAGCACTCACCTGCGCACTGCTATCAGCCAGATTACTTCCGTAAACATAGCTTCCTTCTTTGTTTAATTCTCTATTAAAGTTGTTGACGAATTTTGAATAGTCATCTGCAATTTTAAGCTGCTCTTCCTCGCTATCCGTTACGTTCATACCACCGTAGTATTGATTAAAGATGGAAGAATTAGGATACTGGTCAAGAAAGGCTTTCAAGTCAGGAACAACCAGATAGTTATAGTCCGAAGTTAGAATATTGTACTGATTTGGGACATGTTCAAGAATAAAATCTTTTTTGATTTCTTCCTTTATTGTATAGGTCTGGTCATTTAGAGTCAGTTCTTTCTGTCCTTGAAGTTCTTTGTTTTTAGTAAACAATCCCACTTCCTTTCCTGAAAGTGCGAGTTTTTGACCCGTCATATTCTCGTAGTCTTTTTGGTCAAAGACCATAAAAACAGTTTTCGGTTGAACACGATTTTGACCTTTCTCAAAAATGGTTAATTTCGTACCTTCTTGGTTTGCTACACCAAAGCTACTGTATGTAAGAACTTCTTTCTTTGTAACAGTCAATCCCTTATCACTAGCATACTGGTCTAGGAGTTTATTTATGTCTTCTTTTTCAACATTCTGTCCTGTAATTCCAAAATCATGTGGATTCATGACTTTCTTGAAAGTTTCAGAGCCCTTAAAGATACTCGTTGCAGCAGACATAGTCACCAAGACCATGGTTGAGAGAATAGCGATCGTCGCTAGACCAACCGCATTTTTCTTCATACGAAAAATGAGATTGGATACGGAAATCATGTTGTTAGGTTGGTAATAGTAACGCTTGTTTTTCTTCAAGATTTGTAGGAAAACTGTGATTCCTGCATTGAAGAGAAGATAAGTTCCCAAAATTACCAACAAGACTGCTACAAAGAAAATCAGAACAGCAGAAAGTGGATTTTCAACTGTAACTGCTAGGTAGTAACCCGCTCCCAAACTGATTAGACCTAGGATGGTTTGGAGACCTAAGAAACGTCCTTTTTTCTCACCACTGGCTTTTTCACGGGAGAGCTGAAGAGCATTCATGCGGGCGATGCGAAAGGCATTGATAAAAATCAAACCTAGGAAAATAGCGCCAAAAACGATAAGAACTAGGATAAAGACTATTGGTTGGAAGGTTGAAACGAGCTCCACCTTCATTTTCATCAACTTCAGAAGAAGGGCAAAGATTAGCTTGTCAAAGAGAGCTCCTAGGCCAAGACCAGCTGTCAGCGTTAAGGAACCAAAAATAAGAAGCTCCTTAAAAACCATACTGATCAAATGGCGCTTTTCAAGCCCCAGCATACCATATACACCCAACTCCTTGGAGCGGTTCTTCATAACGAAACTATTGGCATAAAGGACAATAATCCCTGAAGCGATGGTAACAACCACCATACCGAGAGCCAGGGTCATAGAGATAGTTTCTCCCCCTCGAATCTTGACAATATTAGGGTTAAGTGTCAATGAGTAAAAGAGATAAGTGATGGTCACAGCTAAGAGAACAGCTAAAGCAAAGGGATAGTAGAGTTTGCGGTTTTTAATTAAGTTCGAAACCGCTAACTTATTGGTCAATCGAAACATACTAATTCACCTCACTTGCCATAACAGTCAAGGTATCAGAGATTTCTTGGAACATCTGACGTTCTGTTTTCTCTCCACGGTAGATTTGGTTGTAAAGAATTCCGTCCTTGATAAAGAGAACGCGCTTGGCCCTGCTGGCTGCAGCTGTAGAGTGGGTTACCATGAGAATGGTTTGCCCTCGCTCATTGATTTCATCAAAAACATCTAGAAGAGCTGCGGATGACTTGGAGTCAAGCGCTCCTGTTGGCTCATCGGCAAGGAGGATTTCAGGCTCGGTAATGATGGCGCGTGCTACTGCAACCCGCTGTTTTTGCCCACCAGAGATCTCGTAAGGGTACTTCTCTTGCAATTGGTTGATGCCCAAATTTTCAGCTGTCACTACCAATTTCTTCATCATCTCTGTGATGGGTCTTCTTGATAATACTAGCGGAAGCAAGATATTGTCCTTAACAGACAGGGTATCTAGTAAGTTAAAGTCTTGGAAGACGAAACCTAACTTCTCACGACGGAAGCTCGAAGCCTGAGAATTTTTAATGGTTGCTGTGTCTGTTCCGTTTAGGTAAACCTGCCCCCGAGTTGGTTTGTCAAGCATAGCTAGGATGTTGAGCAGGGTAGACTTCCCTGAACCAGACTCTCCCATGATAGCAACGTAGTCACCCTTTTCCACGGTAAAGTGAATGTCTTTGAGAGCCTCTACTTGGTTGCCTTGAAAACGTGTTTTGTAGATTTTTTGAACGTGTTTTACATCTAAAAGTGTCATGATTTTCTCCTTCTTAATATCCCATCAATTGAAATTGTGCTTGCATCATAGCGCATCCTAGTTGAACACGCTCGATATCTTTTTGACTTGGTTTTCTTCTTTTCTTTTGTAAAATTCTTTTCATGGTTTTGCTCCTTTGTTCTTTATGAGTCTAGTTTATCGCAAAAAAAGATGGCTTGCCATAACCTAACCTTACAAAAGAGACTTTAATCTTACATTTTTGTAAGATTGAGGAATTTTTTTGAAAATGGCTACTATAAGAAGCCCTGTCATTGCTTGTTTTATTCTTAAAAAAATAGTAAAATTAAGTTATGAAAAGGCTTTCTTTAACATCTTGTAAAAGAATTGGCTTTCTGCTAATTATTTTTAAAGGTGCTAAACTATCATTCGTATCACTGCTATAAGGAGGGAGGTTCAGCTCCCTCTTTTTTAGAAAGAGGTTCCTATGAAATGTGTTTTTCTCTTCATCAGCAATCTTCTTTTAACTTTCTTCCTCATTGCCACTCTGTCCTTTTGGAAAGAAGCTCTTCCTCAACGCCTATTTCCAGGTGTGGCTGTACACAGTGGTCAAGTCGATTATACTACCCTCAAACAAGAATTAGACAGCCTTGCTAGGAAACATAATAGTCTCATCGCAAGAACTATTTGGGAAGTGGATAGTGATGGAAAATCAAGAACTCTCTACGAAGCTTTTGGAGATGGGCAACTCCCAGACTGGATGCCTCCAGCAAGTCAAGAAAGCATTCACAAGAGCGATCTTCTCAACAACTACAATATTATCAGCGGAACCCTAACTAGTCAAGAATTGGCTACTCATCTGAAAGAACTTGGACTAGAAAAAGCGAATGCATTTGAAAATGACAGAGTATCCTTCGTACTGGCCATCTTTACCCAACCTGATCAGCTCATCAGTATGTTAATCTTTTTGCTGACTTTCTTAGCTTTAATTGTTATCGGTCAGATTCAATCTCTTTCTCAGTCAGGGATTCGATTGATTTCTGGAGAGCGGCTGAGCCATCTCTTCTTTCGTTCTCTCGCAAGAGACGGACTTGATATCCTTCTTTTTGGTCTACCTGCTTTGCTGATAGCATGTATCTTGCTCATTTCCTTGGGATATCCTTATGAAGTTCAGACTTTTCTAGGAATACTTTTTATTCTTTACAATAGCCTACTTCTCTTACTTAGCCTCCTAATTGCCCTTCTTTTTACCATTTCTTTGAAAAAAGTTCATCTCCTCTCTATCATCAAAGGAAAATTACCAATCAAGTCAATCCTACGCATTCTCTACTTTGGTCAGGTACTTGCCATTCTACTGGTTATTGTAGGATTTGGACGAATGTCTACTTACTATCATATCCTTGAGAAAAATGAGGCTGGACAAGCTACTTGGGAACAACGCTCCAATGTTGT
>CAUVGG010000079.1:0-4042 GCA_963551305.1 uncultured Streptococcus sp. | reverse complement strand
CCCAACCTTCAGCAGTTGACTGAACATGTTTAGCTGTCTGAACGTTAAAAGAGATATGGACCATTACCACTAATACTGTCAAAATCGAATACCAAAACCATTTTTTTCTTGGAATGCGAAAGAGATAACCATGGCCTGTCTTAACCAGAATCCAAATCATGACTCCGCTAAATAGCAAACTCAAGATATTTCGAATCCAGAAAAAATTTCCTACCTGAGAAGAAAATTGCCAATAGTTTTGGATAATAAGCGTCAGCTGAGAAAGGCCAAATACGAAAAATAGGTAAGAGAAGACAGCACTCATTTTGAAAAGAAGACGATATTTTTTCATAATAAATCCCCTATAGATGTATGTGTATCACATCGCCTAAACCCTCAGAACCACTGTTTTTATTTTTGCATCCTAAAAATCACTACCTCCCCTAGAGAACTAGAGAAGGCAGTGATCACATTTTTAGGAATTAGGAATGAATACACGAAATCAATCGAGCTTATGATTTTTTGTTTTTCAAGAATTCATCGTATTGTTTTTGCATTTCGTTCAATACTTTCTCGTAGGCACCTTCAGATTTCAATTTTTCCATCAATTCTGGGATTGCTTTATCTGGGTCTACAGTACCAGTGTTGATAGCTGTATCGAATTGTTGCATTGTGTTAGAAATTGCTGAAATTTCAGATTTCACACTGTCAGTGTTAAAGATAAATCCAAGCGCTGGAGATTCTTTGGCTTCTGCCAATTGTTTCTTAGAATCTTCGATTTGTTGGTCTGTAACGTTTTCGTTGATATAAAGGATCCAGTTGTTACCTGTGTTCCAACCTGACATGTGAGTATTTCCTTTATAGCCATCAAGAACGCGTACACGGTTTTCTTTACCTTCAACTTTTTCCCAGTTCTTGCCTTCTGGACCGTAAACAAGACCGTTCAAGAGTTCTGGGTTAGTGTTCAAGAGGTTCAACACTTCCATTGATTTTTCTTTGTTCTTAGAGTTGTTTGAGATAACAAAGTTGGCAACCTGTGTTGTTTGGTTTTTCTTGATAAAGTTAGTGATTGGTTTGATTTGGATGTCTTTGTTAGCAACACGTGAAAGCAAGCTGTTACCGTAGTCAGCTGGTCCTACTGTTTCTTCACGAACGAACCAAGTATCTTGTTGAAGGTCAAATGAAGTGTCGCTTGTTGCTACGTCTTTTGGAATGTATCCAGCTTCATAGAATTTGTGAAGCGTCTTCAAATGTTCTTTGAAACGAGGTACTTCGTAACGGTTTACGATCTTAGTAGTGTCTCCTTCAAGGTCGATAACGAATGGAAGGCCGTTTGGCACTGGGTAGTCAAAGTTATCAGATGGGATGAAGTTCTTCGTAACCGCAAATGGTACTACATCTGGAGCTTTTTCTTTGATTTGTTTCAAGACTGGTTCAAGTGTTTCGTATGAAGTGACACCTGAAATGTCAATGCCATATTTAGCAAGAAGAGCGCCGTTAAAGGCAAAGTTTTGAGATGATGCAACGTTGGCTGCAACTGGAACAGCATAAATCTTACCGTTTACAGTGTTCCCTTTGATGTAAGCTGGATCAAGTGCTTTGTAAAGCTCTGCTCCTTCTTTCTTGTACAAATCAGTCAAGTCAGCGTAAGCACCTTTTTGAGCATTTACAACATAGTTATCTGCAAAGGCGATATCATAGTTTTCACCAGATGATGTGATAACGGACATTTTCTTGCTGTAGTCACCCCATCCGAGGTATTGGATATCCAATTTAGCACCGACTTTTTCTTCGATGATTTTGTTTGCATTTTCTAGCAATTCATCCAAGTTGTCTGGTTTGTCACCGATTTGGTACATTTTAAGAACAGGTTTTTCACTTGAAGCAGTGTCAGCAGCTTTTTTGTTATTACCTGTAAGGTTTCCACAAGCAGCAAGACTTGCAGCCAAAGCGACTACGCTAGCAGATGCAAAAGCATATTTTTTCCAGTTTTTCATGATAAAAACTCCTTTTTTTATTTTTAAACTTATAAACGATTTAATGAATTGTAACTTCAGTCACTAAGATGAAGTTGGGAAGGGAGAAACGGTGTTTCTCAGCAAGTGCTATTCTTTCACACCACCGATGGTCAAACCTTTAACAAAGTAGCGTTGGAAGAATGGATACAGAATCGCGATTGGAAGGGTTGCAACAACAACCATGGCCATACGACCTGTTTCTTTTGGTAGAGCAACTCCCAGTTGGCCAGATAGGCCGACTGCTTTTGCAATGTAGTCCATATTTTGTTGGATTTGCATGAGCAAATACTGCAATGGATACAAGTTATCACTCTTGATGTAAAGAAGGGCGTTGAACCAGTCGTTCCAGAAACCAAGAGCTGTCAAAAGCGTGATGGTTGCGATACCTGGAAGTGACAATGGCAAACAGATCTGGAAGAAGATCCGGGCTTCACTGGCACCATCGATACGAGCAGATTCGAGAATGGCTTCTGGAATGGTCTTCTTGAAGAAGGAACGCATCAAGATGATGTTGAATGGTGAAAGAAGCATTGGAACAATCAAGGCCCAAACGGTATCACCAAGTTGAAGCAGGCGAGTTACCACAATATAGCCTGGTACCAAACCAGCATTGAACAACATACTAAGAAGAGCGAAGATCGTGAAGAATCTGCGGTACTTAAAGGTTGTCCGTGAGATGGCGTAGGCATAAGTTGTCGTGATGAAGACGTTGGTCACTGTTCCGACTACTGTTACAAAGACTGAGATAAAGAGCGCTTGGAGGATCTTATCTTTAAACTGAGCTAGGAACTGGAATCCATCTACACCAAACTTCGAAGGGAAAAAGCTATATCCATACTGGAGGATGCTCTTTTCGTCTGTCACCGAAATGATGATAACGAAGATAAAGGGCAAGATACAAGAAAGAGCGATCAAACCAGAGATGATACTAAAGAAGATATCTGCTTTCTTACTGAAGGAGTGAATGCCGACATTATCGATTTTTTCTTTTTTAATTTTCTTTTCTGCCATATTCTCCTCCTTTCTAGAACAAAGCGGAGTTTGGATCGACTCGTCTTGCAAGCAAGTTTGATAGGATAACCAGAATCAAACCGACAACGGATTGGTAAAGACCGGCTGCTGAAGCCATACCGATATCTGCTGTCTGAGTCAAACCATTAAAGACATATACGTCCAAAACGTTAGTTACATTGTAAAGCTGACCAGCATTGTGTGGGATTTGATAGAAGAGACCGAAGTCTGCGCGGAAGATATTTCCAACTGCAAGGATGGTCAAAACTGTTACAAGCGGAGTCAACTGAGGAATGGTTACGTTGCGAATGCGTTGCCACTTGCTAGCCCCATCCACTGTCGCTGCTTCGTAGTAGGTTGGATCAATTCCCATGATCGTCGCATAGTACATGACACTGCTATATCCAAAGCCTTTCCAAATACCTAGGAAAAGGAGAAGGTATGGCCAAATGCCTAAGTCAGCGTAGAAGTTGACTTCCTTCATGCCAATGGATGTTAGGAAATGGTTGAAGACCCCTTTGTCAATGTTTAGGAAGGCATCTGTAAAGAAACTGATGATAACCCATGACAGGAAGTAAGGGAACAACATAGACGTTTGGAAAATCTTAACCATTCTCTTAGAGCGAAGCTCGCTGAGGATGATGGCAATCCCTACTGATACAATCAAACCGATAAAGATAAAGCCGAGATTATAAAGAACGGTATTTCGAGTGATGATAAAGGCATCTTTTGAACTAAACAAGAATCTGAAATTATCTAACCCGACCCATTTACTATTCACAATACTATCTATGAAACCATTACTGGTCATATGGTAGTCTTTAAAGGCGACCACATTCCCAAATACTGGAATGTAAAAGAATAGAATCAACCAGAGTGCCCCTGGTAAAACCATCAAGAGAAAGATCCAGTTATCTCTCAAGGTCTTTGAAAACTTTTTCATAATTTCCTCCCTTTTTATTCCTAAAAACTGATTTCATCGAATTTTTAGGTTTGATAACGATTACATTATTAGTATACTCCTATTTGAAGGT
>CAUVGG010000078.1:0-4061 GCA_963551305.1 uncultured Streptococcus sp. | reverse complement strand
GTTACGATTGGCACGGCTGCAAGAGCTGCACCCGCCATGATCAAACCATAGTTGGTTGCCATTTCGGCCTGCATGGTCGCAACCCCGAGTGAGATGGTTAAGTTTTGACGTGAAGTCAACATAACCAACTGCATAAAGTAGTCGTTCCAAGTATTGATGAAGGTAAAGATCGCAAGAGCTGCAAATCCTGGTTTCACGATAGGGAAGGCTACGCTCCAGAAAGTACGAATCTCACCACAACCGTCGATTTTAGCTGATTCAAGCAATTCTGTAGGGATATTTTCACTGAATTGTTTCATGAGGAAGACCCCAAATGGCCATCCAATCAAAGGCAAGATAACCGCCCAAAGAGTATCGTGAATTCCCATGAAGTTGACGATACGTACCAATGGTACAAGGACAACTTGTTTTGGAAGAGCCATGGCAGCGATAAAGACTGCAAAGAGAATGCGCTGACCATAGAAACGTTTTTTAGCCAATACATAACCTGCTAGAGAAGAGGTTGCACACACTAGGAACATGGTTACCAGTGAGATAAATACAGAGTTCCACATCCACTGCATAGCAGGGTTTTGCACCATGAGTTGTTGGAAGTTCTCCATGGTTGGCATTTTAGGGAACCACTGTGGCGGAATCATAATGGTATCGGGCTGTGATTTGAAGGCCCCTGTCAAGATCCAGTAGAATGGAAAGATGAACAGCACGGTCAACAAGAGCAAGATAATCGTTGAAATAACAGTAAAAGCTGTTAAGGGTTTCTTTTGTGTAGGTTGCATAGCTGTCTCCTTTCTTTAGTATTCTACGTCGTTTCCGAGGATCTTGAATTGAGCAAAGCTGACAATGGCAATCATCACTGCCAAGAAGACACCGATGGTATTTGCATAGCCGTACTCTGTCAATTGGAAGGCTTTTTCGTAAAGGTAGTACATGAGTGTACTTGTTGAGTAGTTTGGACCACCAGATGTCAAGAGCTGAATCAAGGCGAAACATTGGAATGAGTTGATGGTTGTAATGATTGCGATGTAAAGAGTTGTTGGAAGAAGGCTAGGCCATTTGATCTTCCAGAACACTTGGAACTCAGTCGCACCATCAACACGCGCTGCTTCAACTAGTGAGTTATCAATATTTCCCATAGCAGCGATATAAAGGATAATCGGTTGACCAACAGATGTTGTCAAAAGGATAATCATAATCGCTAGCAAAGCCCAGTTTTTGTCACCCAGCCAAGAAATGTTTTGGCTGATGATGTGGCTTGACTTAAGGACAAAGTTTAGAATCCCTGATAGTGGATCATAGATCCATTTCCATACAACCGTTACGGCAACACTACCTGTAACTACAGGAAGGAAGAAGACGAAACGATAGAAAGAACGGGCAATGGCATTTTGATGATAGGTTTGAGATGCTACAAAGAGCGAGAAGAGAACCACAATCGGTACTGATCCAATAACTAGGATAACGGTATTGATCAAAGACTTAGCAAAGACAGGGTCTTTAAACATACGAATGTAGTTGTCCAAGCCAACAAACTCAAAGTTGGTCATGGAGTAGTTAAAGAAACTTGTAATGAATCCCATAATCATAGGAGCCAAGACAAAGATGACAAAGAAGAATAACACTGGTGCTAGGAAAGCGTAGGAAATCACTGTTTCCCGCATACGAATTTTATTGACTTTCACAGTCGGCACCTCTCTTTCAAATAGAATAGTTTTTGATTTTCTTGAACTGTTTTAAAACCAAAATGAAATTTTTTAAGATTCGCTTATGTAAGAACTTCATTTTAATTTCGTGACAGTTCCTTCCATTTCAAACAAAAGTCCCCCTTTTCTTACACCATAGTGCACAGGGAAAAGGGGGGAATCAATCTGACTTAGTGCTTATTGTTTTGTAGCTTTTTTGATTGTTTCGTTAGCTTTTTCAGTGAAGGCTTTCAAAGCATCCGCTGGTTTTTCGTCACCATTTGATACAGATTGCAACATTGGGAACCAAAGTGTTCTCATTTCAGCAAATCCATCGATAGTGTTGTAGTATGGTGAGTAGTATTTAGTCCAGCCACTGATTGTTTCCATACGTTTGTCATCATAAAGTTTGCCAAATGAAGTACGAACTGGGAAGGCACCTGTACGAACTACGTCTTTAGGACCCCATTCTTTGTCATCTGCGATGAATTGAACGAATTTCTTAGCAGCTGCGACTTTCTTATCGTCTTTGTTATTAAATACTGCAAATCCGTTTACAAGGTATTCAAGAGATGGTTTACCAGAGTCTGATGGGAATGGTACTTCTACCACATCTACCTTACTTGCTTCCAAGAGTTTCGCTTGGATACCGTTTTGAGCTGGCGCCCAAAGGATTGTGTATGAAGTTTGACCGTTCGCAAAGTTTTGGATGTCTGCTCCACCGTCAAATTGTGAACCGTTGTTCAACAAACCGTCTTTAATCCAGCTAGCCGCTTTTTCAAGACCTTTGACAAATTTAGGATCGTCTGTTGTATATTTTGTTACATCTTTATCTGTTACAGAACCGCCATAAAGGTTTGCAATGAAGGCACGTGTTCCTTGGTCTCCCCCTTGACCAGAACTGAACAATGAACCTGGAGTGTAGCCTTTATCTTTAAGCGCTTTCAAAACTTTTTCAAAGTCATCAGTTGTCCAACCTTCTTTTACAAGGTTTGCAACTCCAGCATCTTCCAACATTTTCTTGTTCATTGCCATATAGAATGGTGCTGAACTGATTGGATACATGTAAGCTTTGTCTCCAGCCTTACTTGCTTGTACGATGTTTTCGTTGTTCACATCTTTGACGAATTCGTCTGTGAAGAGGTCGTTCAACTCAGCCAATTTACCATTTTTACCGTATTGGATGATACGTCCTGGTGCGTCAAAGAGTACGTCTGGCGCTGTTCCTGCTTCGATGGCTGTTGTGATCTTTTCAGGACCTGACTTGAAGTCGATGGTTTCCAATTTCACTTTTACATCTGGATTTGCTTTTTCAAAAGCTTCGATGATTGATTTTTCATAAGTTCCAACACCGTCACCCGTTTTTTCTTGTGTGAAGACTGGGAATGCCCACCAAGTGATTTCTGTTTTTCCGCTATCGCTTCCTGATTTTCCAGCATCTTTACTTCCACCAGAATTCCCACAGGCAGCAAGGCCAAGAATCGCAGCACCCGCAAGTACTGTACAAGCTAGTTTTCTAAATTTCATTTGTATTCTCCTAATTGATAAGCGTGTCCATATTGGATAGTGAGTAAGCTTCTGTTTGTATACGTTTTCATTCCATCCGACGCATCGACCACTCTCCTCTGTTTTGAGATTGTATTATTTAAGACCGGCAACAAAGCGTTCCGTAATCTCTTTTGGTCTAGTAATAGCTCCACCAACAACGATACCTCGCACCCCATATTCAAGGATTTGCTTAGCTTGTTCTGGTGTATGAATTTTCCCTTCAGCGATGACATCCACCCCTGCTTCACACAGTTTTTTGATCAGTTCAAAGTCTGGACCATCTACTTTGGGACTATAAGAGGTGTAGCCTGATAGGGTTGTTCCAACAAAATCAATCCCTGCTTCAACTGCTGCGATTCCCTCTTCAAACGTACTGGTATCAGCCATTAAGAGTTGATGCGGATATTTTTCTTTGACTTGTCGGATAAAGTCTTGGATTTCCAAACCATCGTAACGTTCACGTTTGGTACAATCCAGAGCAATGACCTCAATATCTAGTTCAGCCAGTTCATCAACTTCTCTCATCGTAGCTGTAATGAAGGGCTCCTGTGGCGGATAGTCACGTTTGATGATTCCGATAATTGGGAGTTTCGTAACCTCCTTGATCTCCTTGATATCGCGAACACTGTTTGCTCGGATACCGACTGCTCCACCTTGCTCAGCCGCTTTGACTAGCAAGGGAATGACTCCTCCCGCTTCTGTATAAAGCGGTTCGTGAGGAAGTGCCTGGCAAGAGACAATGATTCCATCTTTGATTTGTTCAATCAAGGCTTCTTTGCTGATCTGTGGCATCCTCTTTCCTCCCTTTCTTGTTCTTATGGGCTTATTATATAT
>CAUVGG010000077.1:0-4087 GCA_963551305.1 uncultured Streptococcus sp. | reverse complement strand
GCAGCAAGAGCGATAAATCCAGGACCAACAATAGTTGTCACTGAGAAGTTAACTGAAATGGATTGAGCATAAATCGCTCCACCGATTCCCCCTAGGAAACCTGATATGATAACCCCAAGATACCGCATCTTGTAGACATTGATCCCCAAGGTATCTGCTGCCTGAGGATGTTCACCAACAGAGCGAAGGCGAAGACCAAAGCGGGTCTTGAAGAGGATAAACCAAGCAAAGAATGAGAAGGCAATCGCGATATAACCTAGCAAACTTGTTGACTTGAAGAAGATATCTCCAATCACTGGGATATTAGCCAAAACTGGAAAATCAAAACGGCCAAAGGTCTGGCTTAAGTTATCCGTTTGTCCTTTGTTATAAAGAACCTTAACCAAGAAAACTGCTAGGGCAGGAGCCATCAAGTTCAATACTGTACCACTGACAACATGGTCCGCACGGAAATGAACTGTAGCGACTGCATGAATGAGGGAGAAAATAGCTCCCACGATACCGGCAACTAACAAGGAAATCCAAGGAGTCGCTGCTCCAAGTTGTTCTGCAAACTCAAGGTTAAAGACAACCCCAGAAAAGGCTCCCATAACCATAATTCCTTCAAGACCGACGTTAACGACACCACCACGTTCAGAGAAGACTCCTCCAATACTCGTAAAAATAAGTGGTGCTGAGTAAATCAGCATAGAAGAGACCAAGAGGGTGAGTAATGTTGTAATAGACATCCTTACTTACCTCCTTTAACTTGTTTTTTTGGTTTGACAAAATGTTCGATAATATAGTGAACACTGACAAAGAAGATAATGGACGCTGTTACAATGCTGACAAGTTCAGACGGAACTTGCGCAGCGTTCATACCTGGCGCACCTACCTGCAGAACACCAAATAAGAAGGCTGCAAAGAGAATTCCAATTGGTGAATTTCCAGCAAGCAAACTAACTGCCATCCCGTTAAATCCGATAGCTAATGATGAGCCCTGAACGTAAACGTTTTGGAAGGTTCCTAGACCTTCGACAGCTCCACCAAGACCAGCTAATGCACCAGAGATAATCATTGATAGGATGATTGTACGTTTTGCTGAAATACCAGCGTACTCTGAGGCATGGGGATTGAGACCAACTGCACGAATTTCAAAACCGAGAGTCGTTTTCTTGAGCAAGAACCAAATCACACCAACAGCAATGATGGCAAAGAAGATTCCGATATTCATACGAGAATTGCCAGTTAACTCAGATAACCATGGTGTTTGATAAGTGGCATTGGCACTCACACGAATCGTTGAGTCTGTACTTTGCATAAAGTCTTTCGGGAAAGAATGAATAAAGGCATTCCCTACGTACAAAACAATATAGTTCATCATAATGGTTACGATAACCTCTGATGTACCTAAATAAGCTCTGAGAATACCTGGAATAGCACCTACAATCCCACCTGCAATCAAAGCAATTACTACGGTCGCTAAAATCAACATTGGGCGTGGCATGTCCGGATGCGACAAAGCAAACCAACCACTAAGAATCCAACCCGCTAGTGCCTGACCAGGAAGTCCAACGTTAAAGAAACCTGCACGACTAGCAACTGCAAACCCCAGACCAATCAAGATAAGAGGACCCATGGCACGGAAAATCTCACCAATCCCACGGAGGCTACCAAAAGCTGTATAGAACAACTCCTCATAACCCCAGATAGCATCGTAGCCGAAAATCCACATGACAATGGCTCCGAGCAAGATTCCTAAGAATACGGAAATCAAGGGAACCGAAATTTGTTGTAACTTTTTAGACATCATCCTTCTCCTTTCCCAAGTTTCCACCTGCCATCAAGATACCAAGTTCTTGTTTGTTAGTCGTTTCTGGCGACACAATACCTTGAATCTTCCCATCATGAATAACAGCAATTCGGTCTGAAACATTTAAAATCTCATCCAATTCAAAGCTGACAACAAGCACAGCTTTTCCGTTATCACGTTCTTCAATCAAGCGTTTGTGGATATATTCAATGGCACCGACATCCAAACCACGAGTTGGTTGGCTGACGATAAGGAGATCAGGATCACGATCAATCTCACGAGCGATAATCGCTTTTTGTTGATTTCCCCCTGAAAGAGCTGCTGCTGGGACAAATTCGCTCGCCGCACGGACGTCAAATTCTTCCATTAATTTTTTGGCATGTGAAGTGATATTGGCATAGTTTAAGATACCATTCTTGCTGAGTGGTTCTTTGTAGTAGGTTTGAAGAGCGATATTTTCTGAAATCATCATATCCAAAATCAAACCATCACGGTGGCGGTCTTCAGGAACATGCCCCACACTGAGTTCCGTAATTTGTCGAGGATGCATCCCTACGATTGATTTGCCTTTTAATTCAATACTACCAGACTCAACCTTACGAAGACCCGTAATGGCTTGAATGAGTTCAGATTGGCCATTGCCATCAATACCTGCAATACCGACAATTTCACCAGCACGAACATCCAAAGAAAGATTCTTCACAGCTGGTACACCTCGGTTTTCATTAACAACCAAGTCTTTGATAGACAAGACTACTTCTTTTGGTTGTGGTGCCTGTTTCTCCGTTTTGAAGGAGACAGAACGTCCCACCATCATCTCAGCCAAGTCCGCATTGGTTGCCCCTGCAATCTCCACCGTCTGGATTGATTTCCCACGACGGATAACCGTCACTCGATTAGATACCGCACGAATTTCATCCAGTTTATGGGTAATCAAAATGATGGATTTTCCTTCTTTGACAAGGTTCTTCATAATCCCCATCAATTCATCAATCTCTGAAGGAGTCAATACGGCTGTTGGTTCGTCAAAGATAAGGATATCAGCACCACGATAGAGTGTTTTCAAGATCTCTACACGTTGTTGAGCACCAACGGAAATATCTGCCACCTTGGCAGCAGGATCCACTGCCAAACCATAACGTTCAGAAAGAGCCTTGATTTCTTTAGTAGCTTCAGCTATATCTAGCACACCATTTTTAGTGATTTCACTCCCCAAAATGATATTTTCAGCTACTGTAAAAGCCTCAACCAACATAAAATGTTGGTGAACCATCCCAATTCCTAGACTAGCGGCTTTAGAAGGTGAATCTAGTTTGACAACTTGACCATTCACCGCAATTTCACCACTAGTCGGCTCGAGAAGTCCTGCCAGCATATTCATCAGAGTGGATTTACCCGCTCCATTTTCTCCTAAAAGTGCATGGATTTCACCTTTTCGCAGTTGCAAGTTGATCTTGTCGTTCGCTACAAATTCACCAAACACCTTGGTAATATCCCGCATCTCAATGACATTTTCGTGTGCCATATGCTCTTCCTTTCAGAGGTTTATTTTATTTCAATAAAACTTGCTAGTTTTTCTAGTAGCAAGCTTTACTGAGACAAAATGACTTTGTCTCAACTCTTAAAAAAGCGGCCGAAGGCCGCTTCCTAAGAAATGACTTTTATCCATTATTTTTCAGGAACTTTTACGCTTCCGTCAAGGATTTTAGCTTTTGCGTCTTCAACAGCTTTTTTACCTTCTTCTGAAAGGTTTGTTACTGCCAAGTCAACCCCTTTATCTTTCAATGAGTAGACAATAACTTGTCCACCAGGGAATTCACCTTTTTCTGTTTTGTTGGCAATATCTTTTACAGTTGTACCAACTTGTTTCAATGTAGATACAAGAACAAAGTTTGATTCTTTACCATCTTTAGAAGTGTATTTACCTTCTGCTGCTTGGTCACGGTCTACACCAATAACCCAAACTTTTTCGTCTTCATTTTTACTTTCGTTCAAAGATTTTGCTTCAGCAAAGACACCAGCACCTGTACCACCAGCTGCTTGGTAGACAACGTCTGCACCTGCAGCGTATTGAGCAGCTGCAATTGTTTTACCTTTGGCAGCATCACCAAATGAACCAGCATAGTCAACTTGTACTTTGATAGATGGGTCTACTGACTCAACACCAGCCTTAAATCCAGCAGCGAAACGTGAAATAACTTCAGATTCGATACCACCTACAAAACCAACTTGTTTTGTTTTAGTTGTTTTAGCTGCTGCAACACCTGCAAGGTAAGCTGCTTCGTTATCAGCAAA
>CAUVGG010000076.1:0-4095 GCA_963551305.1 uncultured Streptococcus sp. | reverse complement strand
AGCTTAGCGATGGTGCGCAACTCTTCATAACTAAAGGTCGTTGGCAGACGAAGGCCAAAATCTTTCTCACCGACATAGATACGGTCTACGCCAGCTTCTAGTAACTGTTCAACTTGTTCAATACTTTCAGCAGTTGCTGTAATGATAATCTTTTCCATAAGGAAAATTATACCACAATTCTCAAAAATCAGCTATGAATACTAGGATTTTTATAAAAAGTCAAAGTCATTTTTTAAAGGTTGCAATCAAAAAGTGAACAGTAACTAGCACCGCTCACTCTCTTTTTTATGCATGTGTTTTTTCTACTAGGTGGCCATCATTCATAACATAAATACGGTCAACCTTATCAAGAAGGCGTGTATCATGTGTAATCATGACAACTCCTCTACCTTGTTCGTGGGCAATGGCAGCCAACATCTCCGTTACTTGGTAGGCACGCCGGGTATCCAGACTGGCCGTTGGCTCATCTGCAAGCACTATACTTGGGTTATTATAAAGCGCCCTAGCGATTGCCGCACGTTGACGTTCACCACCTGATAAAGCCTTGGGATAATGATCTTGTACTTTTTCCAAATCCAACAAGTCAAGTAACTCTTTTCGATCACTTTTACTATTTTTTCCCTTATCCAGTCTGTCAATCAAATCCAGCTGTTCCTTGACCGTTAGAAAAGGAATTAAGTTTGAAGCCTGAAGAATAAAGCCAAACTCTCTAAAACGGAGGTCTGTTTTCTCCTTCTCCGTCAAACTACCTGTTTCTTTCCCCTTTACCAAAATCTTTCCACTCGAAGCTTCCTGAAGTTGTCCAAGAGTTGTTAGAAAGGTCGTCTTTCCAGATCCAGAAGGCCCAACGATAGCAACGAACTCTCCCGCATTTAGCTGAAAATTCGTCTCATGCAGGGCCACGACTTCCATCTTTCCTTCCCCATACGTTTTTGTCACTTGAGTCATTTCAATCAATGCTGTCATACTATTCTCCTTATCACTCTGCAATCGCAGTAATCGGGTCCACCTTTAGCAAGCGTGGAAGTGAAATGACACCACCTAGAAGGGCCATCAAGCAAATTACCAAACTTAGGACAGAGTAGGCTATCCAACTTGGATAGAAAAAGAAGGTAGCTGGTAAGACTAAAATCACTCCACCGATTGCCAGCAAGGCTAAAGCAATCCCCATACCAGCTAGGAGGAAGATTTGACAGAAAAGAGACCATACAATGGTTTTGATCTGTATACCCTGAGCTCGCATTATCCCATAAAGACCTAGTTTTTGGATGGTAATGATATAAACAAAAATCCCCACAATCAAGCCTGTAATGACAATCATAGCAAGAATCATCCCTGAAAATACATTAACCTGAGGTGTGTAACCAGGAATTTTCGATATCATTTTTGGAATAGAAATCTGTTTCAGTCCATCGCCAGCTACTTCTATATCATTTTTCAATACCAAGGCAGAGATGGAACGATTGGCTTTCAAGGTTCCTTGTAAGGTCCAATAAGTCGTCAGACTCGTAAAGATAACAGGCTCGGTGAAAAATTTATTTCCTTGAGTCAGGCCTACAATCTTGTAACTTGTCTCGCTTCCATTGAGCTGAATGGCATCACCTAGCCTAATCCCATAATTCTCAAAGGACTGATCCACGACAACCTCATCATCTCCCTCTGGATAACGGCCCTCAGTCAAACTCGGAGAGATAAAAGAGTCCCACTCTTGAGCAAAGATCGAAACATTGACCTTTTCACTATCATCGACTAGATTGGTCACAGCGAACATATAACCCAGTTGAGCAGCCTCTTTAGAACTCTTATCCTTGTAGTCCTTTTCAGGAATAAAGGATGCCGTCAAATTATCATTCGCGTAGTCAGATAAAACCACACCCGTCGCTTGCCAGTTATCAATAGCGGCTCGGTTGTTTCGCACAAGACCTAGAGCTAAACTGGTCATAAAAAAGACCATAAAAGCGATAAGAAAAATGGTAGTTAGAATCAAACTATATCGAAGTTTGTTTCGTACTATTTCTTTGATAGCAAGATACATGCTTATCTCCTTTAACTTTCCCCAGAGGTAGCAAGAAGGCCACCCAGTCCAATAGACAGAATCTCTGTCCTTCCATCCATTCAAAACAACTCCTACCAATACTCTTCAAAAGTATCCAGGTAGCAACTTAACAAATCATCTTAGGAAAAAGCCTCAGCTTGCTATCAATTTATATAAGTTATCCTTTCCTTTCTCAGTATATTTATAATAGAGAAGGTCGGGTCATCTGTTTTAAGTGCAACATCTATGCTATCACTTTCCCCAGTGGGTGTCAAGAAGAGTGACTTAGAAGATGATAAGAGACTTTAGTAGTTTTGTAACAATTCTGTAATAATTCTCTGCATAAAAAATGATAAAATAGTTATGTACTGTTAAGGAGAGAATCATGCCCGCAAGAAAATTAGAAGCTTATGAGTTTGAACAAACTCCCGAATCGAATCAAACTCCGCTTTATCAAGACTATACACTGGAAGCACCTGTTAGCTCCAATTTAAAAGAGATTTTATTTTTTGTAAATATTGCTTGTTTTTGTATTTTTATGGTATTTTTTAGTTTTATCTTTTTAGCCTTAAAATTGAACACAGCTTTATCATTTGTTGCTGCTATGGGGGCAAGCTTGACACTCCTCCAACTCCAACGAAAGATTATTAAACGAAAAATTTCAAAATAAAGGTTGGTACCACTACCAACCTCTTTTCTAGTTAACAAAAAAGACAGTTTTAAAACTGTCTTTTTATTTATTCTTACGTTTGGGAGGAGATTGGATAGCAATTTTAACTTCAAAAATCGTTCCTCTAGGTTTGTTATCTTTAACGGTAATCGTTCCTCGTAAGGCATCTACGATCTGCTTGGCCAAAGATAGTCCTAGACCAAAACCACCTTTCTGACGGGTTCTCGCCTTGTCTACACGATAAAAGCGGTCAAAGATTTTCTTCTTATCGGCAGCTGAGATCCCAATTCCGTTATCCGTTACTGATAGATAGAGGTGGCGATCCGTAGCATGGACCACAAACTCAATTTTTCCATCTTCTTCAGTATACTTGATAGCATTATCAAACAAGATAGTCATGAGCTGTTTTAGGAGCAACTGATCGGTCATGAAGGAACGATAAATCCGATTTTCATATTCAAAAACACGATCATTTTCAGAAGCAATCAATTCATAGTTAGCAAAGGTTGTTTTAAAGAATTGTGGAGAAACTTCTGCTATTTCTGGTTTGATTCCATCATCTCGACGTGCAAGATTGAGAAGATTTGTCGTGAGGAAACGCATGTTGCGAACTTCTTCAAGACTAGAAGCAATGCTTTCGCTGGATTCCATAATCGTCGCTTCTGGTTTTCGAAAGAGAGTCTCTAAACGATTTTGTAAAACAGCCAAAGGCGTTCTCAGTTCGTGACTCGCATTTTCTACAAAGGACTTCTGCTTTTGCATGCTTTCCAGCAAGGGTTTGACACTGACACGTGCCAAGTAAACACTGGCAATTAAAGACAGGAGCCAGAAACTAGCCATCACTACAACAATTAAATGCTCGTGGTTTTGGCTGATTTGCTCAAGCTGGCTAGTATTGATTAAAACCGCCGCATATTTGACATTACTTGAAACAGTGGATGAATTGGTTTCCATCAAGATCATCCGGTAGGTTTCTTCCTGACCGTAGCTATTGACAACTTGAATTTGCCGAATGTGATTCAACTCTTTCTTGTCCAGCTTGATCTTGTCCAAACCTAAAAAGCGATTGCCCAGTAAGAGTTGGTTAAAATCCTTATCAAAGAGCAAGACTTCCGTATTGGAGCTGACATTGGGTTTGATTTCAGCCTTGCTGGCATCCGCTGTTGCTGGTTGAATATCTTTGACTTCTTCAGTTGCCCGATTAAGGGCTAATTGGATAACAGCTTGAGGGCTAGTGCTAAGGGCTTGTAGTTTTTCATCTACAGAAGTATAGAGACTCGAGTGCATGACCTGGAGGATAATCAAGGTCATAGCAGAGAAGATTAGGGTGAACATTCCAAAGTTTCGAATGAAATAGCTGAAATCATCCGCATACCATGTTTTTTTTAGT
>CAUVGG010000075.1:0-4116 GCA_963551305.1 uncultured Streptococcus sp. | reverse complement strand
TTGGAACTTCCAAATCTTGGCTGAAGAGAGGAACAGCTGAGTAATCAAGATAGCTGACTTCTGCTTTTCCGGCAAGTGCTTTCTCAGCTTCGAGGGCCATTTGGTGGTTGAAAGAACCTTGGCGTAATGAACCGACGATAAATAGTACTTTTTTAGACATGACGTGTCTCCTTTAGTTTAAAATTCAAAGAGTGAACTCTTTTGTCACCACCTATGTTACAACAAATAATACTAATTAGCAATAAATGTGCTCAGCTAAGTTTACTTGTTAGGGGTGGAAAAACTTAGTTCTGAGAAAACAGTATTTGATAGACAGGCAGATATTGTATTTAATTTCAAAGGGAAAATAATCTCGGAATGTTCCTGTCTTCACTTGTAATAAAGGAGGAGAGATGGTAAAATAGACGAGTGAAACTAAGACAGAAAAAAGCAAAAAATAAGCTACTTATACAATATGGAATCGGCATTTCTCTGGTACTGCTAGTCATGACGACTTCCTTTCTTTATCTGATATCACTCAGCATGAAACCCTATCAAGATGCTAGGGTTGAAGGAGAAAAACTGGCCAAGCAGTATGCAGAATTGGAAAAAGCAGATCAGGTTGATTTTTATAATGGACTAGAAGGTTATTACAGCGTTTTAGGACATAATAAAAAGCAAGAGGCCATTGCCGTACTGATTGAAAAGAATGACCACAAGATTTATGTTTACCAGCTAGATAAGGGGATTTCTCAAGACAAGGCAGCGACGATTTCGAGGGAAAAAGGAGCTAGCGATATTGACAAGGTCACCTTTGGTCGTTATCAGGACAAGCCGATTTGGGAAGTCAAGTCAGGAAACCAGTACTATCTGGTTGACTTTGAAACAGGAGCAGTGATCCAATAAGGAGGGCATATGAAACTATCCAAACGTGTACTAGAAATGGAAGAAAGCGTCACTCTAGCCAGTGATGCAAGAGCCAAAGCATTAAAAGCTCAGGGAAAGGATGTTCTTTTCTTAACCTTGGGACAGCCTGATTTTCATACTCCTGAAAACATTCAGGATGCAGCGGTAGAAGCGATTCGTGATGGACGTGCTTCCTTCTATACAGTTGCTTCAGGCTTACCAGAGTTAAAAGCGGCGGTTAATACCTATTTTGAACGCTACTATGGGTATTCCGTAGCGGTAAACGAGGTTACCTTTGCCACTGGTGCCAAGTTCTCTCTCTACACCTTCTTTATGACTGTGGTCAATCCAGGTGATGAGGTCATTATCCCTACACCATACTGGGTCAGCTATGGAGATCAAGTCAAAATGGCAGAAGGAGTGCCAGTCTTTGTCCAGGCCAAGGAAGACAATCACTTTAAAGTAACAGTAGAGCAGCTAGAAGCAGCCCGAACAGATAAGACCAAGGTCTTGGTTCTCAATTCACCATCTAATCCGACCGGTATGATTTACTCTCGTGAGGAACTCTTGGCTATCGGAAATTGGGCTGTTGAACATGATGTCCTTATCCTAGCAGATGATATTTATGGTCGTTTGGTTTATAACGGGAACGAATTTGTTCCAATCTCTAGTCTGTCAGAAGCCATTCGCAAGCAAACCATCGTGATTAACGGTGTATCTAAGGCCTATGCCATGACTGGTTGGCGGGTAGGTTATGCTGTGGGAAATCCTGAAATTATAGCTGCTATGAGCAAACTAACAGGACAAACAACCTCTAACCTGACTGCCGTATCGCAATATGCTACCATTGAAGCCCTAACTGGGCCACAAGACTCTGTCGAAACCATGCGCCAGGCTTTTGAGGAACGTTTGAATACCATTTATCCTCTCTTGTGCCAAGTTCCAGGATTTGAAGTTGTCAAGCCTCAAGGAGCCTTCTATCTCTTCCCAAATGTTAAGAAAGCGATGGAGATGAAGGGGTATACCGATGTGACGGACTTTACAACAGCTATCCTTGAAGAAGTCGGTCTGGCTTTGATTACAGGAGCAGGATTTGGGGCGCCAGAAAATGTTCGTCTCAGCTATGCAACAGACTTGGATGCATTAAAAGAAGCTATTCGTCGCTTGCATCAATTTATGGAAAAATAAAACTCAAAATCTTCGCCTTTTTGACGAAGATTTTTTGTATCGAAAATCTCGCGATTTTTCTCTAGTAGAACCTAGCTATCGCAGTCTATTTATGGTAAAATAGTGGGTAATGATGTCTTCGGACAAGTTAAACGAAAAAAGGAAGATAGATTATGACAAAACGTGTAACAATTATCGAAGTAAAAGACTACGTTGGTCAAGAAGTGACTATCGGAGCCTGGGTTGCCAACAAATCAGGAAAAGGAAAAATTGCCTTCTTGCAATTGCGTGATGGGACAGCCTTCTTCCAAGGTGTAGCCTTCAAACCAAACTTTGTAGAAAAATTTGGTGAAGAAGTGGGACTTGAGAAGTTTGATGTTATCAAACACTTGAGCCAAGAAACTTCAGTCTATGTGACAGGGATTGTCAAAGAAGATGAGCGTTCTAAGTTTGGCTATGAGCTCGATATCACAGATATCGAAGTCATCGGTGAATCTCAAGACTACCCAATCACGCCAAAAGAACACGGAACAGACTTCTTGATGGACAACCGTCACTTGTGGCTCCGCTCTCGTAAGCAAGTGGCTGTGATGCAAATCCGTAACGCTATCATTTATGCAACTTATGAGTTCTTTGACAAGAACGGCTTTATGAAGTTTGATAGCCCAATTCTTTCAGGAAACGCAGCAGAAGATTCAACTGAACTCTTTGAAACAGACTACTTCGGAACCCCAGCCTACTTGAGCCAATCAGGTCAGCTTTATCTTGAAGCGGGTGCGATGGCTCTTGGCCGTGTCTTTGACTTTGGTCCAGTATTCCGTGCTGAAAAATCAAAAACGCGCCGTCACTTGACTGAGTTCTGGATGATGGATGCGGAGTACTCATACTTGACGCACGATGAGTCACTTGACTTGCAAGAAGCTTATGTTAAAGCTCTTCTTCAAGGTGTTCTTGACCGTGCGCCTCAAGCCTTGGAAACCTTGGAACGCGATACAGAGCTTTTGAAACGCTACATTGCAGAGCCTTTCAAACGTATCACTTACGATCAAGCTATTGACCTTTTGCAAGAGCATGAAAACGATGAAGATGCTGACTACGAGCATTTGGAGCATGGAGATGACTTTGGTTCACCACATGAAACCTGGATTTCAAACCACTTTGGTGTGCCAACATTTGTCATGAACTATCCAGCAGCTATCAAGGCCTTCTACATGAAACCAGTTCCTGGAAATCCAGAGCGCGTGCTTTGTGCAGACTTGCTTGCACCAGAAGGCTATGGAGAAATCATCGGTGGTTCTATGCGTGAGGAAGACTATGATGCCCTTGTCGCTAAGATGGAAGAACTTGGAATGGATCGTACAGAGTATGAATTCTACCTTGACCTTCGTAAATACGGTACAGTGCCACACGGTGGATTTGGTATCGGTATCGAGCGTATGGTAACCTTCGCAGCTGGAACCAAACACATCCGTGAAGCCATTCCATTCCCACGTATGTTGCACCGTATCAAACCATAAAATAAATCAAAACGCCCTAGGGGCGTTTTTTCAAAGTAGAAGAAAGAAGAGGTGGAGAACATGTAAAGCACAGCTTAACAAGTGACAAACACAAAGATACAAATACACTTGTTAAAGGAGAAACTATGTTTAAACGAAATTACCGGAAGAATATCGGTCTCATGGCTGGTGTGGAATTTTTTGCCTTTCTGGGCATTACCAGCTTTTGGATTCTATTTCTCAGTCAAAACGGGATGTCGCTTTGGCAGATTGGCTTATTGGAAAGTATTTTTCATGCCACCAGTGTCATCTGTGAAATTCCCTCTGGAATGTTAGCTGACCGCTATTCCTATAAAACCAATCTGTATTTAAGTCGAATAGCTGGAATTGCATCGTCTATTCTCATGTTAGTAGGGCAAGGTAATTTTTGGATTTACGCACTCGCTATGGTGGTGAGTGCTTTGTCATATAATTTTGATTCGGGGACGAGTGCAGCCATGGTTTATGATTCGTCCGTGGAGGCTGGATTAAAAGAGCGCTACTTGTCTATCTCAAGTTTTATGTCAGG
>CAUVGG010000074.1:0-4120 GCA_963551305.1 uncultured Streptococcus sp. | reverse complement strand
TTGTCTAATTTGACAAGTAACGTCCAATAAGAAAAAAGAATGGAAATTCCAATCACCATAGGACGGGCTACTTTATCGGATTTAGAAGAAATTGTAGCAATTGAAGAATCTTGTTTATCCTCAGAAGAAATAGTGAACTACGAGTTTTTAGAAGAGAGTATCCGTAAGATTGCGGATACCCTTCTTGTAGCTAGAGATGAAAACCAGCTCCTAGGCTATGTTTTAGGAGAGTCTCAGTCTCTTCATCCCACATGGATAGAAATAAAATCATTTGCTATTCATCCTGACCATCGCGAGCAAGGCTTGGGGACCCTTCTTCTTGCTAGCTTGAAACAAGTGGCGGTAGAAGGAGGGTATGAGTATCTTCGCTTGACTTGTCCTGATGACTTGCTCTCTTATTTTGAGATGAATGGCTTTGTTGCGGGAGCATTGCTAGAGGCTTCGTACGCAAGATTTTCGGGATGGAATCTGATTTGGGCCAATCCTTTTTATCAGGAGGAAGTATGAAAATCAGACAAGCAAGATTTTCGGATTTAGATCAAATTTTAGAGATAGAGCTGGAGAATTTCTCCCTTGAAGAAGCGATTCCTCGTTCGGTCTTTGAAGCGCACTTACGTGAAATTCAGACCAGTTTTCTCGTAGCTGAAAAGGAGGGACGTATACTTGGGTATATCGAAGGTCCAGTCGTCCCACATCGTCATCTACAAGATCAGTCCTTTACAGAAGAGATAAAAGACTATAGCCATCGACCTGGAGGCTATATCTCTGTGACCTGTCTCTCCATAGCTAAGGAGGCACAAGCCTTGGGCGTGGGGAAAAGACTGTTAAGGACTCTGAAAGAAGTCGCTTTAGAACATGAACGAGAAGGTATCAATTTGACCTGTCATGACTATCTCATCCCTTATTATGAAAAAAATGGATTTGTGAATGAAGGGGTATCCCAGTCAAGCTTTGCGGGTGAAAGTTGGTATGATATGGTTTGGCAACCTTAAAAAATGAGAATCATAGCTATAGAAAGGGATGTTTTGTTGCTTTTCTGTAACTTTTAAGATATAATATTATGGATTGTCAACAAGGAGGTAATGCTTTTGACTGAAAAATCAAGAGAAGAAGAAAAATTAAGCTTTAAAGAGCAGATTCTACGTGATTTAGAGAGAGTAAAAGAACAAGATAGAAGAGAGAAAGAAGTAGACATTCCAAATCTGACAGCTTCATCATCTCAAGCTAGTTCAGTAACTCCTGCAAATCCTGAATCTGATACTTCAACAGAAGAGTTGATGGCTGATTCCCTATCTGTTGTCGATAAAATTCTAAAGAATGCGCCGAGTGTTCCTCCACTTTCGAGTGCTGAAGCTGATAAAACGGATGAAAAAGAAGAGAAAGAGATTAGACAGCCTGTCATTGACAAGATTGAAGTTGTAGAATCTGAAGAACCTCTAGTAGAACCGATTCATCCAGCTGAAGAGCCTGTAGTGGAGTCCGTTCAACCTAAGGTGGAACCAGTTGAACTTGAACCTGAAGAAAAAGAATTTAACGATACTCCGACCAAGATAGATGTGACTTATAAGACAGAAGAGGCCAATACATCAGTTCCTTCTTCTGAGAATAAAGCTGAAGCGCTAGTTTCAACTGGATCCTCAGACAGATTAACGGAGGAATCACGTCGTAACCGTCGTCGTAAAGGCAAAAACCCAACCAAGAAAAAGAAGAAATCAAAGGCCAAAGGCTTCCTAGTAACCTTTTTAGTCCTCTTGGTGCTTGTGGCTGCTGGTGGATACTTTGGATACGGTTACGTTCAAGACTCTTTGAAACCTATTGATGCGAGCTCTAAGGAGTATGTGACAGTTCAAATTCCAGAAGGATCAAACGTGCAACAAATTGGGAGCACTTTGGAAAAATCTGGTTTGGTCAAACATGGACTTATCTTTAGTATTTATGCTAAGTATAAGGGTTCAGATTTGAAGTCAGGTTATTACAATTTGAAGAAGAGCATGAGTACGGATGACTTGATTCAAGAATTGCAAAAAGGTGGAACTCCTGAACCTCAAGAACCAGTGCTTGCGAACTTAACTATTCCAGAAGGTTATACCTTAGAGCAAATTGCTCAGACAGTAGGTCAACTCCAAGGTGATTTTAAAGAACCTCTTACAGCGGATGCTTTCCTGGCAAAAGCTCAAGATGAAACCTTCATCTCCCAACTAGTAGCTAAGTATCCAAACCTTCTTGGAAGTCTTCCAACAAAAGACAGTGGCGTTCGTTATCGCCTTGAAGGTTACCTTTTCCCAGCAACCTACACTATCAAAGACAGCACCACAGTTGAAAGCTTGATTGATGATATGTTAGCAGCTATGGACAAGGCCATGTCACCGTATTACACTACGATCAAAGAAAAGAATCTGACAGTTAATGAATTGCTCAGTATTGCTTCTCTTGTCGAAAAAGAAGGGGCTAAGACCGAAGATCGTAAATTGATTGCGGGAGTCTTCTATAACCGCTTGAATCTTGGTATGCCACTTCAAAGCAACATTGCTATCTTGTATGCTGAAGGAAAACTTGGCCAAAAGATTAGCTTGGCTGATGATACTGCAATTGATACTACGATTGATTCACCTTATAATGTTTATACACATCTTGGCCTCATGCCCGGACCAGTTGATAGTCCAAGCCTCGATGCGATTGAAGCAAGTGTAAATCAGACAAAGAGTGAGTACTTGTACTTTGTAGCTAATGTTGAAGACGGTAAAGTATACTTTGCAACGACAAAAGAAGAGCATGACCAAAACGTTGCAGAACATATCAATAGTAAATTAACACAATCAAGTAGTTCAAACTAAAATTATGTGGTTTTCCACATAATTTTGTTTTAAAAAAAGTAATAGAAAAGAAAGTTGAAAAAATGGCAGAAAAAACTTACCCAATGACCCTTGAAGAAAAGAAAAAGTTAGAAAAAGAATTAGAAGAATTGAAACTAGTTCGTCGTCCCGAAGTCGTAGAGCGTATCAAGATTGCTCGTTCCTATGGAGACCTTTCAGAAAATAGTGAGTATGAAGCAGCGAAAGATGAACAAGCTTTTGTTGAAGGACAAATTTCAAGTCTAGAAACAAAAATTCGCTATGCTGAAATTGTTAATAGCGATGCGGTTGCCCAAGATGAGGTAGCAATCGGTAAGACAGTAACAATCCAAGAAGTCGGTGAAGACGAAGAAGAGGTCTACATCATTGTCGGTTCTGCAGGTGCGGATGCTTTCGCTGGGAAGGTATCAAATGAAAGTCCGATTGGACAAGCTTTGATCGGCAAAAAAACAGGCGATATTGTTACGATTGAGACACCTGTTGGTAGTTACGATGTCAAAATTTTAAAGGTTGAAAAAACAGCCTAAATAGAATGAAAACGGAGTAGTGGAGGTCTTGACTTGCTCAACTCCTTTTTGATTTTTTGAATAAATAGGAGACTATATGAGTTCAAATAAGAAAAAAAATAAAATGGAGCGTGGTTTAACCAATCGCCATGTTCAGGTGATGGCCATTGCGGGGACAATCGGAACAGGACTTTTCCTAGGTGCTGGTCGTTCTATCAGCCTTACTGGACCTTCTATCATCCTGATTTACATGATTACAGGAGCCTTTATGTTTTTGATGATGAGGGCTGTTGGGGAGATGCTATATCAGGATCCAGAACAACATACTTTTATCAACTTTATCACCCGTCATTTGGGGAAAGGCTGGGGGTATTTCTCTGTTTGGTCTTATTGGTTGTCTGTTGTCTTTATCGGTATGGCAGAAATCACTGCGATTTCGCATTATGTTCAGTTTTGGTTTCCTTCTTGGCCTAGTTGGTTGATTCAGATTGTTTTTTTAACGATTTTGGCCTTGGTCAATCTGATTGCGGTTAAGCTCTTTGGAGAAGTCGAGTTTTGGTTTGCTATGGTTAAGATTGTGGCTATTTTAGCTATGATTGCAACAGGGGTCTTTATGGTCTTGACAGGATTTGAAACACCATATGGTGCTGCAAGTCTGGCAAATATCAGCAATCAATTCTCTCTTTTCCCAAATGGAGTCATGAACTTTGTCATGGCCTTTCAAATGGTATTTTTTGCCTATCTGATGATTGAATTTATCGG
>CAUVGG010000073.1:0-4176 GCA_963551305.1 uncultured Streptococcus sp. | reverse complement strand
CAGACCAACATTGGCAGATAAAGAAACAGTTTTAGAGATGATGGCAGAGTTTGAACAGACCCAATCAGCCCACGATGGTGGGTTTTGGAACGCCAACAATTTTGTTTATGAAGAGTGGCTAGAAGAAAATCTTCAAGCGGAAGCGGGACTCAATATTCCTGAAAACTGGGTTCCTGCTATCCAGCTGGTTAGTTTTGACGTAGCAGGCCAGGCTCTTGGCTTTCTCAACCTTCGTCTCCGATTAAATGACTACCTACTAGAAAATGGGGGCCATATTGGCTACTCCATTCGTCCATCTGAAAGAGGCAAAGGTTATGCCAAAGAAGCTCTCCGCCAAGGTCTGCAAGTTGCTAAGGAAAAGAATATCAAACGAGCTCTGGTAACTTGTAGCACAGAAAATCCTGCCAGCCGAGCTGTTATCTTAGCTAATGGTGGTGTCTATGAGGATGTTCGAAACGGAACGGAGCGCTACTGGATTGATGTCGATTAAGGAGGAAGCATGGAGCTAAGACGACCAACTTTGGAAGATAAAGAAGCGATATTAGAGATGATTGCGGAGTTCGATGCAGCAAAATCCTATATGCACGGTGGCATGGGCTCCGCTTGGAAGCGAGCAAAGGATTATGAGGATTGTTTAAAGATTGTAGAGAAGCAAGAGGATGCTGCCAACCTGCCAGTAGGCTGGGTTCCTGCAATCAAATTTTTATCCTTTGATGAGACTGGCTTGCCTTTGGGATTTTTATCCCTGCGCTTGTCCTTGAATGACAAATTATTTGTGGAAGGCGGTCATATTGGCTATTCTATCCGTCCCAGTCAACGAGGCAAAGGATATGGGAAGGAGCAGTTGAGATTAGGACTAGCAGAGGCTCGAAAGCAAGGATTGGAACGAGTGCTGATTACCTGCGATGAAGACAACGAAGCCAGCCGCCGCACGATTCTCTCCGCTGGCGGTGTTTACGAAAATACAATCGATAGAAGTCAGCGCTACTGGATAGATTTGGAGTAGAAGAATGACATGGAATACACCAAAACCAGGTGAATGGAAAAGTGAAGAGCTTAGTAAAGGGCGAATCATTGATTACAAGGCCTTCAACTTTGTGGATGGAGAAGGCGTGCGCAACTCTCTCTATGTCGCAGGCTGTATGTTTCACTGTGAGGGATGTTATAATGTGGCGACTTGGTCTTTCAATGCAGGCATTCCTTATACAGCAGAGTTAGAAGAACAGATTATGGAAGATCTTGCCCAGCCCTATGTTCAAGGCTTGACCTTGCTGGGAGGAGAACCGTTCCTCAATACTGGGATTCTCTTGCCTCTCGTTAAACGCATTCGTAAGGAATTGCCAGATAAAGACATCTGGTCCTGGACAGGTTATACTTGGGAAGAAATGATGCTGGAGACTCCAGACAAGCTGGAACTCTTATCGCTGATTGACATCCTTGTCGATGGGCGGTATGATAAAAGCAAGCGCAATCTCATGCTCCAGTTCCGAGGGTCTTCTAATCAACGGATTATCGATGTGCAAAAATCTCTCAAAAGTGGGCAAGTGGTGATTTGGGACAAGCTTAATGACGGAAAAGAAAGCTATGAACAGGTGAAGAGAGAATGAAGAAAAAAGACCTGATAGAACAACTGGTTTCAGAGATTGAAACGGGAAGGGTTAGGACACTGGGGATTTACGGTCATGGGGCTTCAGGTAAATCAACCTTCGCTCAGGAATTATATCAAGCCCTAGATTCTACTACAGTAAATTTGCTAGAAACAGATCCCTATATCACCTCAGAACGTCACCTGGTAGTACCAAAGCAAGCACTTGATCAAAAGGTGACAGCTTGTCTGCCAGTGGCGCATGAACTGGCAAGTTTAGAGAGAGATATTCTCGCCTTGCAGGCAGGTATAGATGTCTTAACAATCGATGAACCTTGGAAGGCTAGCGAGATCTTATCTGGAGCCAAACCGATTCTGATTGTTGAAGGGATGTCTGTGGGGTTTCTACCCAAGGAACTCTTTGACAAAACTATCTGTTTCTACACGGATGAAGAAACAGAATTAAAGAGGCGTCTAGCTCGAGATACGACTATGAGAAATCGCGATGCATCTTTTGTATTAGCTAGCCATCAGATGAGACGGGAGCAGTATCTGCAATACTATAAAAAACCGAGTCGATAGCGGATATCTTAGTAGATCAATCAGAAGATAAATTCAAGATTAAAATGACTCGTATTATATAGAAGAAAAGATTGGTTTTAATAGTCGTGAATCAGTAATTATAGGAAGATGAAAAGAGAAAACAGTTTCATCATAAAAAAACGAAAAAAAGCTCACAAATCCCTTGCAATCGCAGGGGCTTTGTGTTATTCTATTATGGTGCTGTAAATTACAGCTTTAGCTGTGATGCAAGAGGTTGCGACACGCTCGGTTGCATTGCCACGCAACTCGCGTCGGTTTTCTTGTGGAGCTAGCCTATTATCTTAAATAGACGAAAAGGAGAAAAAGATGGCAAACAAAAAAATCCGTATCCGTTTGAAAGCTTACGAACACCGTACGCTTGACACAGCGGCTGCAAAAATCGTAGAATCAGCTACTCGTACAGGTGCACAAGTTGCGGGTCCAATCCCACTTCCAACTGAACGTAGCCTCTACACAATCATTCGTGCGACTCACAAATACAAAGACTCTCGCGAACAATTTGAAATGCGTACACACAAACGTTTGATCGATATCGTTAACCCAACTCAAAAAACAGTTGATGCGTTGATGAAATTGGATCTTCCAAGTGGTGTAAACGTAGAAATCAAACTTTAATCTAAAGCTTGATACCTTGAGCATAAAAAACGCTCGTTAAAAACTTTTTGAATAAAAAATATAGAAAAGGAACTATTTTCTCATGACAAAAGGAATCTTAGGGAAAAAAGTGGGAATGACTCAAATCTTCACTGAAGCTGGCGAATTGATCCCTGTAACAGTTATTGAAGCAACTCCAAACGTTGTTCTTCAAGTTAAAACTGTTGAAACAGACGGATACAACGCTATCCAAGTTGGTTTCGATGACAAACGCGAAGTATTGAGCAACAAACCTGCTAAAGGACATGTAGCGAAAGCTAACACGGCTCCTAAGCGCTTCATTCGTGAATTCAAAAACGTTGAAGGCTTGGAAGTTGGTGCTGAAATCACAGTTGAAACATTCGCAGCTGGAGACGTTGTTGACGTAACTGGTACTTCTAAAGGTAAAGGTTTCCAAGGTGTTATCAAACGCCATGGACAATCACGTGGACCAATGGCTCACGGTTCTCGTTACCACCGTCGTCCAGGTTCTATGGGACCTGTTGCACCTAACCGCGTATTCAAAGGTAAAAACCTTGCAGGACGTATGGGTGGCGATCGCGTAACAATTCAAAACCTTGAAGTTGTACAAGTTGTTCCAGAAAAGAACGTTATCCTTATCAAAGGTAACGTACCAGGTGCTAAGAAATCTCTTATCACTATCAAGTCAGCAGTTAAAGCTGGTAAATAATAAAGAAAGGGGAAATCAGTCACAATGGCAAACGTAACATTATTTGACCAAACTGGTAAAGAAGCTGGTGAAGTAGTTCTTAACGACGCAATCTTTGGTATTGAACCAAACGAATCAGTTGTGTTCGACGTGATCATCAGCCAACGCGCTAGCCTCCGTCAAGGAACTCACGCTGTTAAAAATCGTTCTGCAGTATCAGGCGGCGGACGCAAACCATGGCGTCAAAAAGGAACTGGACGTGCTCGTCAAGGTTCTATCCGCTCTCCACAATGGCGTGGTGGTGGAACTGTCTTCGGACCAACTCCACGTAGCTATGCGTACAAACTTCCTCAAAAAGTTCGTCGCCTTGCGCTTAAATCTGTTTACTCAGAAAAAGTTGCTGAAAACAAATTTGTAGCCGTTGATTCTCTTGAATTTACAGCTCCAAAAACTGCTGAATTTGCAAAAGTTCTTGCAGCTTTGAGCATCGATTCTAAAGTCCTTGTTATTCTTGAAGAAGGAAACGAATTCGCAGCTCTTTCAGCTCGTAACCTTCCAAACGTGAAAGTTGCGACTGCTACAACTGCAAGTGTTCTTGACATCGCAAATAGTGACAAACTTCTTGTTACTCAAGCAGCTATCTCTAAAATCGAGGAGGTTCTTGCATAATGAATTTGTATGATGT
>CAUVGG010000072.1:0-4182 GCA_963551305.1 uncultured Streptococcus sp. | reverse complement strand
CAACAGATATGCAGGCACAATTTACAGCTCTGATGACAGTTGCAAAAGGGGAATCCACCATGGTGGAAACGGTGTTTGAGAATCGCTTCCAACACTTGGAGGAAATGCGCCGTATGGGCTTGCATTCAGAGATTATCCGTGACACAGCTCGTATTGTAGGGGGGCAGGCTTTACAGGGGGCAGAAGTTTTATCAACGGACCTTCGCGCTAGTGCTGCTTTGATTTTGACAGGTCTGGTTGCGCAGGGAGAAACAGTTGTCGGTAAATTAGTCCACCTTGATAGAGGTTATTACCGCTTCCATGAGAAATTGGCTCAGCTAGGAGCGAAGATTCAGCGAATTGAGGCAAATGATGAAGAATAAAAACTTATGCTATGTACTCCGTCGCCTACTGTTGATTTTTATCGTACTCTTGCTAGGTTTCCTTGCTTTAGGAATCGGCTTGATGGTTGGCTATGGCATCCTAGGAAAGGGACAGGATCCATGGGCAATATTGTCTCCGGCAAAGTGGCAGGAATTGATTAGCAAATTTACAGGAAATTAGACTGGGAAACCAGTCTTTTTCTAAAGAAATAAGGAGAAAAATGAACAAAAAAACAAGACAGACTTTGATAGGGTTACTTCTATTCTTACTCTTGGCTGCGGGAAGCTATTATATCAAGCAGATGCAGTCGGCATCAAATAGCCCTCGAACTAAGGTTAGTCAGAAAAAACAAGCTTCAGAAGCTCCCAGTCAGGAGCTGGCTGAAAGTGTCTTAACTGAGTCGATAAAGAACCAAATCAAGGGGGATCTCGAGTGGAATGGAGCAGGGGCTTTTGTTGTCAATGGCAATAAAACCAATCTAGATGCCAAGGTTTCAAGCAAACCCTATGCGGATAATAAAACAAAGACAGTTGGAAAAGAAACAGTCCCAACTGTTGCCAATGCCATCTTATCCAAAGCGACTCGGCAGTATAAGAATCGTGAAGAAACAGGAAATGGATCCACCTCTTGGACGCCACCAGGATGGCATCAGGTTAAGAATCTAAAGGGAGCCTACACACATGCAGTCGATAGAGGACACCTGCTGGGCTATGCCTTGATAGGTGGTTTGGATGGTTTTGATGCCTCTACCAGCAATCCTAAGAATATTGCAGTCCAGACAGCTTGGGCTAACCAAGCGCAGGCTGAAGATTCGACAGGTCAGAACTACTATGAGAGTTTGGTCAGAAAATCCTTGGACAAAAATAAGAGGGTCCGTTACCGCGTGACACTCCACTATGCGACAAATGAGGATCTAGTTCCATCTGCTTCACAAATTGAAGCCAAATCTTCGGATAGCGAATTGGAGTTCAACGTGCTAATCCCCAATGTTCAAAAGGGAATCCAGCTTGATTACCGAACAGGTCAAGTAACGGTGACAGATCAGAAACAATAGATACAATAAAACAGTTCCTTTGTCTTCTAGAGGCAGAGGAGTTGTTGTTTAAATGAAAAATAATGTGAATCCTGAAGAATTTTATGATATAATGAAACACAAGATACTATTTTAGGAGAAGGACTATGGAAGACCCGAGCAGTCAGAATTTGTTGCTACAGTTTGTATTATTATTTATCTTGACCTTGTTAAATGCTTTTTTCTCAGCCACTGAGATGGCAATGGTGTCACTAAACCGTTCCCGAGTTGAACAAAAGGCAGAAGAGGGAGACAAACGTTACATTCGTTTGTTAAAGGTACTTGAAAATCCTAACCACTTTTTATCAACAATTCAAGTCGGTATCACCTTGATCACGATCTTGTCAGGGGCAAAATTGGCAGATACACTTGGACAAGTAATTGCCTCTTGGATGGGGAACGGAGAAACAGCTTATGCCATTGCAAGTTTCCTCTCTTTGGCATTCTTGACCTACATCTCTATTGTTTTTGGTGAACTATATCCTAAACGGATTGCCCTCAATCTGAAAGATGCTTTGGCAATTCGAACAGCACCAATTATTATTGGTCTTGGAAAGATTGTCAGTCCCTTTGTCTGGCTGTTATCTGCTTCAACCAATTTGTTGAGTCGTTTAACACCAATGACCTTTGATGATGCGGATGAAAAGATGACACGTGATGAAATAGAGTACATGCTCACCAATAGTGAAGAAACACTGGATGCAGATGAGATTGAAATGCTACAGGGAGTCTTTTCTTTAGATGAACTAATGGCTCGTGAGCTAATGGTGCCCCGAACAGATGCCTTTATGGTAGATATTCAGGATGACAGTCAAACGATTATCGAGAGTATTTTAAAGCAAAATTTCTCACGTATCCCTGTTTATGATGGGGATAAGGACAATGTGATTGGTTTGATTCACACCAAGCGCTTGTTGAATGCCGCTTTTGTGGATGGCTTTGACAATATTGTCTGGAAACGAATTCTCCAAACGCCACTGTTTGTTCCTGAGACTATCTTTGTGGACGATCTCCTTAAAGAACTTCGAAATACCCAAAATCAAATGGCCATCTTACTAGATGAATACGGTGGAATGGCTGGTTTGGTAACTCTGGAGGACCTCTTAGAAGAAATTGTTGGTGAGATTGATGATGAGACTGACAAGGCTGAAATTGAAGTCCATCAAATAGGAGAAGACACCTATATCGTTCAAGGCACCATGAATCTTAATGATTTTAATGACTACTTTGATGTAGAATTGGAAAGTGATGATGTTGATACCATCGCCGGTTATTATTTGACGGGTGTGGGAATGATTCCAACGACTGAAAAACTCAGTTATGAATTGGTCAGCCAAAACAAACAAATCATCCTAACCAATGACAAGGTGAAAAACGGACGTGTTACCAAGGTAAAAGTCCAAATCACTGAAATAGAGACTGAAGAAGAAACAGAATAAAGCAGTGACTTGAGTCACTGCTTTTTGTAAATCTATATGGTAGATACAGTTATCCCTATCTATTTGGAATAACAAAAAAGCCCGATTTTACGGGCTTTCATTCGGTTAATTCCTGTTAATTCAGGTACTAAAAGGCGGTAGACGGATTTGAACCGACGATCAAGCTTTTGCAGAGCCGTGCCTTACCACTTGGCTATACCGCCTCAACGTTTATTATTATACCTTGAAAATCATTTCCCGTCAATAGTTTCTTAATCGAAAATCCAATTTAGAAGATTGCCCTTTCTGACTGGGTAGAAAATGGAGAAAGGAAACCTGAAAATCAGGCTTTATGAACATTAAGTTTGCTTTATGACTCGATAGATAGCAAACAAAGAATAAAGAAATTTGACAAATGAAAGTTTTTTATGGATGCACGCCTAAATATTCTGAAAATTCGTTTACTTTTTAGAAGATATATGTTATAATCTTCAATAAGCCTAAATTTTTCAAGAGGAGTTATATACATGAAAAAAAGCAAAGTATTGGTTGCAGCAGGGGTTGCCTTATTAGCGACTGGCGTACTAGCTGCCTGCGGTTCTAAATCATCTGATTCAACGGCGCCAAAAAATTATGGTTATATCTATTCAGCTGACCCAGAAACGTTGGATTACCTCATTTCAGGTAAACAAAGTACTAAGGTTGCCACTTCAAATGGTATCGATGGTCTTTTCACAAACGACAAGTATGGGAACCTAGTTCCTGCAGTTGCAGAAGACTGGTCAGTTTCAAAAGATGGTTTGACTTATACTTACAAGATTCGTAAAGGTGTTAAATGGATGACATCTGATGGCGAAGAGTATGCTGAAGTGACAGCCAAAGACTTTGTAAATGGCTTGAAACACGCGGCTGATAACAAGTCTGAAGCACTTTATCTAGCAGAAGATTCAGTTAAAGGTCTAGCTGACTATAAAGCTGGAAACAATAAAGACTTTTCTTCAGTAGGTGTAAAGGCAGTTGATGATTATACTCTTGAGTATACTTTGAACCAGCCAGAACCATACTGGAATTCTAAGATGGCCTACGCAATCTTCTGGCCATTGAACGAAGATTTTGAAAAATCAAAAGGGGCTGACTTTGCCAAAGCAACTGACCCTACATCATTGCTTTACAATGGTCCATTTTTATTGAAAGGTTTGACTGCTAAATCTTCTATTGAATTCGCTAAGAATGAAAACTACTGGGACAAAGATAATGTTCATATTGATAAAGTAACCCTTGCTTTCTATGATGGGTCAGACCAAGAGTCCATTGAACGTAACTTTACAA
>CAUVGG010000071.1:0-4246 GCA_963551305.1 uncultured Streptococcus sp. | reverse complement strand
TCAGAGCTGGCGCATCATTAACACCATCACCTGTCATGGCAACGACCTTACCTTGCTTTTGCCAAGCCTTCACGATACGAACCTTGTGTTCTGGAGATACACGCGCATAAACAGAGTATTGACCAACGACTTTTTCAAATTCTTCATCAGAAAGTTCGTTCAATTCCGCACCTGTCAGAACATGGTCCGCCGTATCTTTTTCATCAATGATTCCCAGACGTTTGGCAATGGCTTCCGCTGTGTCTTGGTGGTCACCAGTGATCATGATTGGACGGATTCCTGCTTCCTTAGCGACACGAACTGCTTCCTCAGCCTCTGGACGCTCAGGGTCAATCATTCCAATCAAACCAGTGAAGATCAAGTTATTTTCAAGTTCTTCAGAAGTCAGGTTTTCTGGAATGCTGTCTACAATCTTATAAGCACCTGCAAGGACACGCAAAGCTTGGTGAGCCATGTCAGAGTTGTTTGTATGGATTAATTCAGTGACTTTCTCATCGATTGGAGCAACATCTCCAGCCTTGTCACGAGCAACACAACGTTTCAAAAGTTGATCTGGAGCCCCTTTGACTGCTACGAGGAATTTACCATCTGGCAATGGATGAACCGTTGACATGAGTTTACGATCTGAGTCAAACGGCAATTCAGCTACACGAGGATATTTCTCTAAGAACTCTTTAACATCATAGCCCTTGTCCAAGGCATACTGGATGAAGGCTGTTTCGGTTGGATCACCAATCAGGTTTCCCTCAGCATCAATCTTGGTATCATTAGCCAAGACAACTGAACGAAGTAGTGGCATGTCCAAGCCAAGTTCAATGTCATCAGCAGAATCATGTAGGACTGCATCGTAGAAGACTTTTTCGACTGTCATCTTGTTCATAGTAAGTGTACCAGTCTTATCAGAAGCGATGATCTCAGTCGAACCAAGCGTTTCAACTGCTGGCAACTTACGAACGATAGAGTTTCGTTTTGCCAAAACTTGAGTACCAAGGGCAAGAACGATGGTCACGATAGCAGGAAGTCCTTCTGGGATGGCTGCAACAGCAAGCGCAACAGAGGTCATCAACTCACCAAGTGGATCTTTGCCTTGGATGAAGACTCCCACTACAAAAGTAACAAGGGCAATGACCAAAATTGCATAGGTCAAGACCTTAGAAAGGTTGTTCAAGTTTTGTTTAAGAGGTGTATCCGTCTCATCAGCATCTTGGAGCATGCCAGCGATATGACCCACTTCAGTATACATACCTGTATTGACAACAACACCAAGACCACGACCATAAGTCACGTTTGAGTTTTGGAAGGCCATGTTGACACGGTCACCAATACCAGCATCTGCAGCGAGTTCTACGGTCAAATCTTTTTCAACTGGCACAGACTCACCTGTTAGAGCTGCTTCTTCAATTTTAAGAGAATTGGCTTCTAGCAAACGTAGGTCTGCTGGTACTACATCGCCAGCTTCAAGGGCAACGATATCTCCTGGCACCAATTCTTTGGAATCAATCTCTGCCATGTGCCCATCACGAATAACGCGAGCAGCTGGACTGGACATAGACTTGAGGGCCTTGATAGCTTCTTCTGCTTTTCCTTCTTGGTAAACACCAAAGGCAGCGTTGATGATAACCACGGCTAGGATAATGATGGCATCTGCGATATCTTCCCCACCAGAAGTTATGACTGATAAGATAGCTGCAGCAATTAGGATGATAATCATCAAATCCTTAAACTGTTCAATGAATTTAACCAAGAGAGATTTTTTCTCACCCTCTTCCAGTTCATTGCGTCCATATTCAGCTAGGCGTTTTTGCACTTCGCTTGACGAAAGGCCTTGCTCAGTTGCTTCAACTGACTTCAAGACCTCTTCAGGACTTTGAGTATAAAACGCTTGGCGTTTTTGTTCTTTTGACATGCGTCTCCTCCTTGACATTGTGTGCAAAACAAGTTCTCTTTTTGTTTTATGACAAACAAAAAGAGACTTGTTAATCATAACAAGTCTCGCTGTTTAAGATAGGGCCGGAAGGTATACTTTGCAGTACACAATTCGGAATGACGACACTATCACAGGTTTCTGCCAGCTACTCCCTTGAGTAGTACTATTATATCAAAATTTGAAAAGTTTTCAATCATTAAAATTCGATGAAGGTGGACTAAATTTGAATTTTCCCGCAAAAACCAGTATAATGAAAGAATATTACTTATACTGAAAAGGAAGTTTGATGAAACAATCAATCTCAAATCTCAAGTTAGCTGAGCGTGGTGCCATTATCAGTATCTCGACCTACTTATTCTTGTCTGCGGCAAAATTAGCAACTGGTCATCTACTTCATTCATCCAGTTTGGTAGCGGATGGTTTCAATAACGTATCCGATATTATCGGAAATGTTGCTCTTCTGATTGGCATTCGGATGGCTCGCCAGCCTGCAGACCGTGACCACCGCTTTGGACACTGGAAGATTGAAGATTTAGCTAGTTTGATCACTTCCATCATCATGTTCTACGTTGGCTTTGATGTGCTTCGGGATACCATTCAGAAAATTCTCAGTCGGGAACAAACGATTATCGATCCTCTGGGAGCATTTCTAGGAATCATTTCTGCAGCGGTTATGTTTGTCGTTTATCTCTATAACACACGCCTCAGTAAGAAATCCAAATCCAAAGCTCTAAAGGCAGCAGCTAAAGATAATCTTTCCGATGCAGTCACCTCGCTTGGTACTTCCATTGCTATCCTAGCCAGCAGTTTTAATTATCCGATTGTGGATAAATTAGTCGCTATCATCATCACTTTCTTTATCTTAAAGACAGCCTATGATATCTTTATCGAATCGTCCTTCAGTCTTTCAGATGGTTTTGATGATCAGCTACTAGAAGACTACCAAAAGGCCATAATGGAAATTCCAAAGATTAGTAAGGTCAAGTCCCAAAGAGGGCGTACCTATGGTAGCAATATCTACCTTGATATCACGCTGGAGATGAATCCTGATTTATCAGTCTATGAAAGTCACGAAATTGCAGACCAGGTCGAATCCATGCTAGAAGAGCGTTTTGGAGTATTTGACACCGATGTCCATATCGAACCTGCTCCTATACCTGAAGATGAAATTTTAGACAATGTCTACAAAAAACTACTCATGCGCGAGCAATTGATTGACCAAGGAAACCAACTAGAAGAACTCCTTGCTGAGGACTTTATCTATATCCGTCAAGATGGAGAGCAGATGGATAAAGAGGCCTATAAGGCTGAAAAAGAACTTAAAGCTGCAATTAAGGACATTCAGATTACCTCCATTAGTCAGAAAACCAAGCTCATTTGCTATAAGCTAGATGGCATCGTCCACACCAGTATCTGGCGTCGCCATGAGACTTGGCAAAATATCTTTCATCAAGAGACTAAAAAAGAAGAATAGAAAAATCCTGTCGTAATAACAGGATTTTTCTATTCACCTAACTATCAAAGTCACTTAGGTATTCATAGCGTTCGTATTTTTCAAGGAGTTCTTCGTTTTTCTCGTCTAGCTCTTTCTGAAGCGTCGCCAGTTTGCCAAAGTCAGAGCCATTTGCCTGCATCTCTTCTTCAATAGCAGCGATACGATTTTCCAAGGCTTCAATATCCCCTTCAATGCTTGCCCACTCCTGCTTTTCTTGGTAGGTCATACGTTTCTTGTCTTCACGTACCTTGACCACTTTCTCCTTTTCGGCCTTTTGCACTTGATTGGCCATCTCTGTTTCAAAGGCTTTTTCGTCAAGATAGTCTGTGTAATGACCAAAGAAAGGACGAATCTTGCCATCCTCAAAAGCAAGAATCTTAGTTGCTACCTTATCCAAGAAATAGCGGTCATGGCTAACTGTCAAGACAGGGCCTGCAAAACCTTGCAAGAAATTCTCTAAGACTGTTAAGGTCGCAATATCTAGGTCATTTGTCGGCTCATCCAAGAGAAGAACATTTGGTTTTTCCAAGAGCAATTTGAGGAGATAAAGGCGTTTTTTCTCTCCACCAGACAATTTCTCAATCAAGGTTCCATGCGTCGAACGTGGGAAGAGAAACTGCTCCAGCAACTCAGCGATGGAAGTCGTAGAACCACCACTGATCTTAACCTCTTCTGCTACTTCCTGCAAGTAATTGATAACTCGTTTGCTTTCATCCAAGCCTTCAATTTGTTGAGAGAAATAGGCGATGCGAACCGTCTCACCGATGATAACTTGTCCTTCAGTTGGCTCAAGACTTCCTGCAATCAAGTTGAGTAGGGTTGAT
>CAUVGG010000070.1:0-4301 GCA_963551305.1 uncultured Streptococcus sp. | reverse complement strand
TTCTGGCTAAGCTCAAGCTGGATGCCGTAACCGTTGCCTGTGGTTTTTTGCATGACGTTGTTGAAGACACAGATGCGACACTGGATGATCTGGAGAGAGAGTTCGGTCATGATGTTCGGATTATCGTTGATGGGGTGACCAAACTTGGTAAGGTTGAGTACAAATCACTCGAGGAACAATTAGCTGAAAATCACCGCAAGATGCTTATGGCCATGTCTGAGGATATCCGTGTTATCTTGGTTAAATTATCGGACCGTTTGCACAATATGCGGACTCTCAAACACCTTCGAAAGGACAAGCAAGAACGGATCTCCAGAGAAACCATGGAAATTTACGCACCACTTGCTCATCGTCTAGGGATTTCCAGTGTCAAGTGGGAGTTGGAAGATCTATCTTTCCGTTATCTCAATCCAACTGAGTTTTACAAGATTACTCACATGATGAAGGAGAAACGCAGAGAACGTGAGGCTTTGGTCGATGAAGTCGTAACCAAGTTGGAGGACTATGCTACCGAACGCAATCTCAAAGGGAAAATCTATGGTCGTCCTAAGCATATCTATTCGATCTATCGCAAGATGCAGGATAAGAAGAAACGCTTTGAGGAGATTTATGACCTGATTGCCATTCGCTGTATCTTAGATACCCAGAGTGATGTTTACGCCATGTTGGGTTATGTGCATGAACTTTGGAAACCCATGCCAGGTCGCTTCAAAGACTATATCGCCAATCGTAAGGCCAATGGTTACCAGTCCATCCATACGACCGTCTATGGACCAAAAGGGCCGATTGAATTCCAGATTCGGACCAAGGAAATGCACGAAGTGGCTGAGTACGGGGTAGCAGCTCACTGGGCCTATAAGAAAGGCATTAAAGGGCAGGTCAACAGCAAGGAATCTGCTATTGGGATGAACTGGATCAAGGAGATGATGGAGCTCCAAGACCAGGCTGATGATGCCAAGGAATTTGTGGACTCTGTTAAAGAAAACTATCTGGCGGAGGAGATTTACGTTTTTACCCCAGATGGTGCGGTCCGCTCCCTTCCAAAAGATTCAGGACCGATTGACTTTGCCTATGAAATTCATACCAAAGTCGGTGAAAAAGCGACCGGTGCTAAGGTCAATGGCCGTATGGTTCCACTGACAACTAAGCTTAAGACAGGGGATCAGGTTGAAATTATCACCAATCCCAACTCCTTTGGTCCGAGTCGTGACTGGCTCAACATGGTCAAGACCAGCAAGGCACGCAACAAGATTCGCCAGTTCTTTAAAAATCAAGACAAGGAATTATCCGTTAATAAAGGCCGTGAGATGTTGATGGCTCAATTCCAAGAAAACGGCTATGTGGCTAATAAGTTTATGGACAAGCGTCACATGGACGAGGTCCTTCAAAAGACCAGCTACAAGACAGAGGAGGCCCTCTATGCAGCTATTGGTTTTGGAGAAATTGGCGCTATTACCGTCTTTAACCGTTTGACCGAAAAGGAACGCCGTGAGGAAGAACGTGCCAAGGCCAAGGCGGAAGCAGAAGAGCTTGTCAAAGGTGGCGAAGTTAAGGTTGAGAATAAGGAGAAGCTCAAGGTTAAGCATGAGGGCGGTGTCATTATTGAGGGAGCCTCAGGTCTCTTGGTTCGGATTGCTAAGTGTTGTAATCCCGTGCCTGGTGACGATATTGTCGGCTACATTACCAAGGGGCGTGGTGTGGCCATTCACCGCGTGGACTGTATGAACCTTCGCGCCCAAGAAAACTATGAGCAACGTCTCCTTGATGTGGAATGGGAAGACCAATACTCAAGCAAGGAATATATTGCTCACATCGATATCTACGGCCTCAACCGTACAGGTCTCTTAAATGATGTTCTGCAAGTTCTTTCCAACACAACTAAGAATATCTCAACAGTTAATGCTCAACCAACTAAGGATATGAAATTTGCCAATATCCATGTGTCCTTTGGCATCTCAAATCTCTCAACTCTAACGACAGTAGTTGATAAGATTAAAAGTGTGCCAGAGGTCTACTCTGTCAAACGAACCAATGGCTAATACTCCCCTCAGTTGCTAGAAAGGCTATTATGAAAATCATCATTCAACGAGTTAAGAAAGCTCAAGTGAGTATCGAAGGTCAGGTTCAGGGAAAAATCAATCAGGGGCTCTTATTACTGGTCGGTGTTGGCCCAGAGGACCAAAAGGAAGATTTGGACTATGCTGTGAGAAAACTTGTCAATATGCGGATTTTTTCAGATGTAGAAGGCAAGATGAATCTGTCTGTTAAGGATATTGAGGGGGAAATCCTTTCGATTTCTCAGTTTACCCTCTTTGCGGATACCAAGAAAGGCAATCGTCCAGCTTTTATAGGTGCAGCCAAGCCGGATATGGCATCAGACTTCTATGACGCTTTTAATCAAAAATTAGCTCAAGAAGTGCCCGTTCAGACAGGTATCTTTGGAGCGGATATGCAGGTGGAGCTGGTCAATGACGGACCGGTCACCATTATCCTTGATACAAAAAATAGATAAGAAAACCAAGCCCAGCTGGCTTGGTTTTTGTTTAGAAACAATCGCATAAAGAAATGTGTTTGTCGTAAAAGTCTGGATAGTTTTCTCTTAGGTGGCTAGCCGTCAGATAATAAAAAGTAGAATGGCAAGAAGTGACGATTGGCATAAGAGAGGAAAATCGCTGAGAACTAGTGAAGGCTAAAAGGACAAATAATAGAAAGTCAATGGTGAAAACTCCTAAATAGTAGAAGCGAATCTTTTTATTGATTTGAGGATAAATCTCAACGAAATGATGTTTGAGTCGGAAGACCAAGCGAAATAGCAGTAATCCCTGAGCAAGGATGAAAATAAAACCATAGAGTAGGAGCCAGTCCAAAGATGTCTCGGATCTGGTGTAAAAAAATGTAAAAAGTAGCAAATCAGAGACTGCAATGGCTGCGAAGTGTAGTCTAAAGAGCTTTTTCATAAGATGACCTCCCTCTTTTATCTAACTTCATTTTACACCAAACGAATGGGAGTTACAACTAACATAATAAAAAATCCCTGAAAGGAATTTCTTTAAGGAATAAGGGGTTAGTTGATTTTTTCGACATAGAGTTGTTTGGCGATATCAATGCTAACTTGGAGATCTTCACCTTTGTTGACCAGAGTAAAGCTATTGGAAAAATTATCAAACTGCTTAACTTGGAGTTGGTCACCAATATGAATCTCATACTTTTCTAAGTATTTGAGCAGATCAAAGCTATCGTGAACCCGAGTCAGGAGGTAGGTACCAGCTTCCTTGGTCTCTGCTAGTGGTAAGTTATTGATTTCGACCAAGAGCTCTCCCTTGGCAGGAATAGTTCCACCGTGGGGACAGGTTTGAGGGAAGCCAAGCAGTTTATCCAGTCTCTCCACAAAGAGGTCAGAGACAGTGTGCTCTAGGACCTCAGCTTCTTCGTGGATTTGATCGCTGGTATAGTCTAGATGGTGAACTAGAAAGACTTCAATCAACCGGTGTTTGCGATAGAGTTCTGAGACCAGTTTGAGGCCAATATCTGTCAATAGATAGCCGTTCTCCTTATCCTTGAGGATGAGATTTTCACTTTTCATGCGTTTGATCATCTCTGTTACGGCAGGTGGAGAGACTTGCATACGGGCAGCAATTTCTTTATTGGTAATTTTTTGCATTTCCGTACCGATTTCATAAATACATTTTAGGTAGTCTTCTTTATTTGGCGTCATTCGTTTCCTCTTGTCTTTTCTCTCCATCTAGTATATCAAAAAAAGCTAGATTTCTCTAGCCTTCTGCCCTAATGGATTTGATTTTAGTCCAGTTCTTTCACTGCAGCAATAGCAGCTTCAAAGTCTGGTTCCGTGTTGATGTTATCAACGTATTCTACGTAACGGATGACATTATCAGTGTCGAGAACAAAGACAGCACGTGCAAGGAGATGCCATTCGTTGATCAAGAGGGCATAATCGCGCCCGAAAGAATGGTCAAAGTAGTCTGAAAGCATGATGGCATTGTCAAGGCCTTCAGCCCCGCACCAGCGTCCTTGGGCAAATGGTAGGTCCATAGAAACAGTAAGAACGACGGTATCATCAAGGTTGGCAAGTTCTTGGTTGAATCGACGTGTTTGCGTTGAGCAGATACCAGTATCGATAGAAGGGACAACACTCAAAACTTTTTTCTTTCCATCAAAGTCAGCTAGTGTTTTTTTAGAGAGATCTGTTGTAGTTAGGGAAAAGTCGAGTGCCTTGTCTCCGACTTGTAGTTGTTTACCTGTAAAGGTTACAGGATTTCCGAGAAAAGTGGTCATGAAACTAC
>CAUVGG010000069.1:0-4438 GCA_963551305.1 uncultured Streptococcus sp. | reverse complement strand
GGAACACTCATCATCATTTGATAGGGTAGACGCTTGTTTACGAAATTGTTTTTTTGTTTAAGAACAACTTCGTAAGCAGGCGTTTTTTAGTATTTTTTTCGGAAATATGCTATACTAAGGAAAAAGAAAACCAAAAATGTTCAGGTTTTCAAATAATCGTAGAATGGGAGTCTAAAAATGAAGGCTATTATTACAGTGGTTGGCAAGGACAAGGCTGGTATTGTTGCAGGTGTGTCTACTAAAATTGCAGAATTGGGTTTGAATATTGATGATATTTCTCAAACAGTACTGGATGAGTATTTTACCATGATGGCAGTCGTATCTAGTGATGAAAAGCAGGATTTTACAACTCTTCGAAATGAGTTTGAAACTTTCGGACAGACCTTGAATGTGAAAATCAATATCCAGAGTGCAGCGATTTTTGATGCCATGTACAATATCTAGGAGGTCATCATGGATATTAGACAAGTTACTGAAACCATTGCCATGATTGAGGAGCAGAACTTCGATATCAGAACCATCACCATGGGGATTTCCCTTTTGGACTGTATTGATTCAGACATCGAACGTGCTGCTGAAAAAATTTACCAAAAAATTACAACTAAAGCTGCAAATCTAGTAGCCGTAGGAGATGAAATTGCTGCAGAACTAGGGATTCCTATTGTCAATAAACGAGTATCGGTGACTCCGATTTCCTTGATTGGAGCAGCGACTGATGCGACGGACTATGTTGTTTTGGCAAAGGCACTTGATAAAGCTGCCAAGGAGATTGGTGTTGACTTTATCGGAGGTTTTTCGGCCTTGGTACAAAAAGGCTACCAAAAAGGAGATGAGATTCTCATCAATTCGATCCCGCGTGCTCTAGCTGAGACAGACAAGGTCTGTTCGTCGGTCAATATCGGATCAACCAAGTCAGGCATCAACATGACTGCGGTTGCAGATATGGGACGTATCATCAAGGAAACAGCGAACTTATCAGATATGGGAGCTGCCAAATTAGTCGTATTTGCTAACGCTGTTGAGGACAATCCTTTTATGGCGGGGGCCTTCCATGGTATCGGTGAAGCAGATGTCATCATCAATGTTGGAGTTTCAGGCCCTGGTGTCGTCAAACGTGCCTTGGAGAAAGTTCGTGGTCAGAGTTTTGATGTAGTAGCTGAGACGGTCAAGAAAACAGCCTTTAAAATTACTCGTATTGGTCAGCTAGTTGGTCAAATGGCAAGTGAACGGCTTGGAGTCGACTTTGGAATCGTAGACCTAAGTTTGGCACCAACTCCTGCAGTTGGCGATTCTGTAGCTCGAGTACTAGAGGAAATGGGTCTAGAAACAGTTGGAACGCATGGGACGACTGCTGCACTCGCTCTTTTGAATGATCAAGTTAAGAAGGGTGGAGTCATGGCTTGTAACCAGGTTGGTGGCTTGTCAGGGGCTTTTATCCCTGTCTCTGAAGACGAGGGTATGATTGCTGCGGTGCAAAATGGCTCTCTGAATTTAGAGAAACTAGAGGCCATGACGGCTATCTGTTCTGTTGGGCTGGATATGATTGCCATTCCAGAAGATACGCCTGCTGAAACCATTGCGGCTATGATTGCGGATGAGGCGGCAATCGGTGTCATTAATATGAAAACAACGGCTGTCCGTATTATTCCAAAGGGCAAAGAAGGCGATATGATTGAGTTCGGTGGTTTGCTAGGAACAGCTCCAGTTATGAAGGTCAACGGTGCTTCGTCTGTTGATTTCATCTCCCGTGGTGGCCAAATTCCAGCTCCAATCCATAGTTTTAAAAATTAATAAAAAGAGAGAGGATTTAAGATGAGTTTAAGGATGACTGTGTATACTATAATCATTAAATAAAGACCTCCTAACTTTATTTAATAGAAATCCTAAACTTTTTCATAATAATCTCCTAGGGAAGCTACCGTGAGGGTAGCTTTTCTTTTGGGTAATTTACAAATGTTGGCTTTGCTTTTGAAAGCCAAATATTTCTTTGATCCATGATATAATAGAAGAAAATGGAGGATAGAAAATGTCTAAAGTAAGATTGTACTTGGTTCGTCATGGGAAAACCATGTTTAACACGATTGGACGTGCTCAAGGATGGAGTGATACGCCTCTAACTGCAGAAGGTGAGTTGGGAATTCATGAGTTGGGAATTGGCTTGAGAGAGTCTGGTTTGCAGTTTGACCGAGCTTATTCCAGTGACTCAGGACGTACTATTCAAACCATGGGAATTATCCTGGAGGAACTTGGCTTACAAGGGAAAATCCCTTATCGCATGGATAAGCGAATCCGTGAGTGGTGCTTTGGTAGTTTTGATGGGGCCTATGATGGGGACCTCTTTATGGGATTGATTCCGAGAATTTTCAATGTGGACCATGTTCATCAGTTGTCCTATGCAGAGCTAGCAGAAGGTTTGGTAGAATTTGATACTGCTGGCTGGGCAGAAGGTTGGGAAAAACTCAGTGGTCGAATCAAGGAAGGCTTTGAAGCGATTGCCAAAGAAATGGAAGAACAAGGTGGGGGCAATGCTCTCGTCGTCAGCCATGGAATGACCATTGGTACCATTGTTTATCTGATTAATGGCATGCATCCGCATGGTTTGGATAATGGTAGTGTGACCATCCTTGAATATGAGAACGGCCAGTTTACGGTCCAAGTCGTTGGAGACCGTAGCTATCGAGAGCTCGGACGTGAGAAGATGGAAGAGACAAATAATCAATAGAAATTAGCTCCGATTAGGAGCTAATTTTTTCCTGTTAAATAAGTTGGATTTGTGACTCAGTATTTCTTGTTATCCAAGTCTAAAAGAACATTTCTCGTCTTTCAAATTCCCCCAAAAATGGTATAATAGTAACATCATAAAATTGGAGAAATAGCATGAGTTTTTACAATCATAAAGAAATTGAGCCTAAGTGGCAGGGCTACTGGGCGAAAAATCATACATTTAAGACAGGAACAGACGCATCAAAACCGAAGTTTTATGCTCTCGATATGTTCCCATATCCATCAGGAGCTGGATTGCACGTAGGACACCCAGAAGGTTATACAGCAACCGATATCCTCAGCCGTTACAAACGTGCGCAAGGATACAACGTCCTTCACCCAATGGGATGGGATGCCTTTGGTTTGCCTGCAGAGCAATACGCTATGGATACGGGGAATGACCCAGCAGAATTTACAGCGGAAAACATTGCCAACTTCAAACGTCAAATCAATGCACTTGGATTTTCTTATGACTGGGATCGTGAAGTCAACACAACAGATCCAAACTACTACAAATGGACTCAGTGGATTTTCACCAAACTTTACGAAAAAGGATTGGCCTATGAAGCCGAAGTACCAGTAAACTGGGTGGAAGAATTGGGAACGGCCATTGCCAACGAAGAAGTCCTTCCTGACGGAACTTCTGAGCGTGGTGGCTATCCCGTTGTCCGCAAACCAATGCGCCAATGGATGCTTAAAATCACGGCCTATGCAGAGCGCTTGCTCAATGACTTGGATGAGTTGGATTGGCCAGAGTCTATCAAGGATATGCAACGCAACTGGATTGGTAAATCAACTGGTGCCAATGTAACCTTTAAAATTAAGGGAACAGACAAGGAATTCACAGTCTTTACTACTCGTCCTGATACTCTTTTCGGTGCGACCTTCACAGTTTTGGCTCCTGAGCATGAACTAGTAGATGCCATCACAAGTCCAGAGCAAGCTGAGGCAGTAGCTGACTACAAACACCAAGCTAGTCTCAAGTCTGACTTGGCTCGTACCGACCTTGCCAAGGAAAAAACAGGGGTTTGGACTGGTGCTTATGCCATCAATCCTGTCAATGGAAAGGAAATCCCAATCTGGATCGCGGACTATGTTCTTGCTAGTTATGGAACAGGTGCTGTCATGGCTGTGCCTGCCCATGACCAACGTGACTGGGAATTTGCCAAACAATTTGGCCTTCCAATCGTAGAAGTGCTAGAAGGTGGAAATGTAGCAGAAGCTGCCTATACTGAAGATGGTCTTCATGTCAATTCAGACTTCTTAGATGGCCTTAACAAAGAAGAGGCCATTGCTAAAATCATAGTTTGGTTGGAAGAGAAAGGTTGTGGTCAGGAGAAGGTTACCTACCGTCTCCGCGACTGGCTCTTTAGCCGTCAACGTTATTGGGGTGAGCCAATCCCAATTATCCATTGGGAAGATGGAACTTCAACAGCTGTTCCTGAAAGTGAATTGCCACTTGTCTTGCCTGTAACCAAGGACATCCGCCCTTCAGGGACTGGTGAAAGTCCACTAGCTAACTTGACAGACTGGCTTGAAGTGACTCGTGAAGATGGTGTCAAAGGTCGTCGTGAAACCAACACCATGCCACAATGGGCTGGTTCAAGCTGGTACTATCTTCGTTATATTGACCCACACAATACTGAGAAATTGGCTGATGAGGACCTTCTCAAAC
>CAUVGG010000068.1:0-4525 GCA_963551305.1 uncultured Streptococcus sp. | reverse complement strand
ATCGAAGTGGAGATTCGTGAAGATGATATCAAAATGGATACCTTCCGTTCAGGTGGTGCTGGTGGACAAAACGTCAATAAAGTTTCAACAGGTGTGCGTTTGACACACATTCCTACAGGAACTGTCGTCCAATCAACGGTCGATCGTACCCAGTATGGAAATAGAGATCGTGCCATGAAGATGTTGCAGGCTAAGCTCTATCAGATGGAGCAAGAAAAGAAAGCTGCGGAAGTTGATTCCCTCAAAGGTGAGAAAAAAGAAATTACATGGGGAAGTCAGATTCGTTCTTATGTCTTCACACCTTATACTATGGTAAAAGATCACCGTACAAGCTTTGAAGTTTCCCAAGTAGATAAGGTTATGGATGGAGACCTTGATGGTTTCATCGATGCCTATCTCAAGTGGCGAATTAGCTAAGAAAGAAAGGAACTCATATGTCAATCATTGAAATGAGAGATGTTGTCAAAAAGTATGACAATGGAACGACTGCCCTGCGTGGTGTCTCTGTTACCATTGAACCAGGAGAGTTTGCCTATATCGTAGGACCTTCTGGGGCAGGTAAGTCAACCTTTATTCGAGCTTTATACCGAGAAGTAAAGATCGAAAAAGGAAGCCTATCAGTTGCAGGCTTTAATCTAGTTAAAATCAAGAAGAAAGATATCCCGCTTCTACGTCGTAGTGTCGGGGTTGTCTTTCAAGATTACAAACTCTTGCCTAAGAAAACGGTTTATGAGAATATTGCCTACGCAATGGAAGTTATCGGAGAGAATCGCCGTAACATCAAAAAACGTGTTATGGAAGTATTGGACCTAGTAGGTTTAAAACACAAGGTTCGTTCTTTCCCGAATGAACTCTCAGGTGGAGAACAGCAACGGATTGCGATTGCCCGTGCGATTGTCAACAATCCTAAAGTATTGATTGCTGATGAACCAACAGGAAACTTGGACCCAGATAATTCGTGGGAAATTATGAATCTGTTGGAACGCATCAATCTTCAAGGTACAACTGTTTTGATGGCGACCCACAACAGCCAAATCGTAAATACCTTGCGCCACCGTGTCATTGCCATTGAAAATGGCCGTGTCGTTCGTGACGAAGCTAAAGGAGAATATGGATACGATGATTAGTAGATTTTTTCGCCATTTATTTGAATCATTAAAAAGTTTAAAACGAAATGGCTGGATGACAGTAGCAGCAGTGAGTTCGGTTATGATTACCTTAACACTCGTTGCCTTGTTTGCATCTGTAATTTTTAATACAGCAAAACTGGCTACCGATATTGAAAACAACGTTCGTGTTATGGTCTACATTCGTAAGGATGTAGCAGATAACAGTGAAACGATTGAAAAAGAAGGTCAGACAGTTACCAATAATGACTACCACAAGGTCTATGATGCTTTGAAGGCGATGCCTGCTGTAAAAAGTGTTACCTTCTCAAGTAAAGAAGAACAATACGAGAAACTGACGGAAACCATGGGTGACGATTGGAAGGTCTTTGAAGGGGATGCAAATCCTCTCTATGATGCCTATATCGTCGATACAAATTCTCCAAGTGATGTTAAAACAGTAGCTGAAGAAGCGAAGAAAATTGAGGGAGTATCAGAAGTTCAAGATGGTGGAGCCAACACTCAACGACTTTTCGAACTGGCTTCCTTTATCCGTGTTTGGGGATTGGTTATTGCAGGGCTCTTGATTTTTATTGCAGTCTTCCTCATTTCCAATACCATCCGTATTACCATTATTTCACGTAGTCGTGAGATTCAGATCATGCGTCTTGTTGGAGCGAGAAATGGTTATATCCGTGGCCCATTCTTGCTAGAAGGTGCTTTTATTGGCTTGCTTGGCGCAGCGATTCCCTCAGTTCTTGTATTCTTTGTTTACAATATCGTTTATCAATCGGTCAATAAATCCTTGGTAGGTCAAAACTTATCAATGATTACGCCAGATGTGTTTGTCCCTTTGATGACAGTTCTACTATTTGTAATCGGAATTTTCATTGGTTCAATTGGTTCAGGAATTTCGATGCGTCGATTCTTGAAAATCTAATTGGATATAAATACAAATTGCAGAACAAATCAGAAAAATGATACATTTTTAAAAGAGAAGTTTTCGTAAACTTCTCTTTTTTCTTCTAAAAATTAAAAAAAGTAGACAATTTTTTTATAAAAGCCTTTACAAAAAAAAATAAAGTGGTATAATTGAATTATAAATAAGTGCAAACGTTTTCGTAAAACGTTTGCCTAAAAAATATAAAGGAGATTTGAATGATGAAAGCTACATTCAAAAATGTCTTGTCTTTCGAATTTTGGCAAAAATTCGGTAAGGCATTGATGGTGGTTATCGCTGTTATGCCAGCGGCTGGATTGATGATTTCAATCGGTAAGTCGCTTGCATTGATTGACCCAAATCTTGCCCCACTTGTTATTACAGGTGGAATTCTTGAGCAAATCGGTTGGGGAGTTATCGGTAACCTTCATATTTTGTTTGCTCTTGCTATCGGTGGTAGCTGGGCTAAAGAACGTGCAGGCGGTGCATTTGCAGCAGGACTTGCCTTTATCTTAATCAACCGTATCACTGGTACTATCTTTGGAGTTACAAGTGATATGCTGAAAAACCCTGAGGCTATGGTCACTACCCTCTTTGGAGGCTCAATCAAAGTTTCTGATTACTTCATCAGTGTTCTTGAAGCACCAGCATTGAACATGGGTGTTTTTGTAGGGATTATCTCTGGTTTTGTAGGGGCAACTGCCTTTAACAAATACTACAACTACCGTAAACTTCCTGATGCGCTTTCATTCTTCAATGGGAAACGCTTCGTACCATTCGTTGTCATCCTTCGTTCAGCTATTGCAGCAATTGTACTTGCAGCTTTCTGGCCAGTTGTTCAAACAGGTATCAACAACTTTGGTATCTGGATTGCCAATTCACAAGAAACAGCACCTGTTCTTGCACCATTCTTGTATGGTACTTTGGAACGTTTGCTCTTGCCATTTGGTCTTCACCACATGTTGACTATCCCAATGAACTATACAGCTCTTGGTGGTACTTATGACATTTTAACTGGTGCAGCTAAAGGTACTCAAGTATTCGGTCAAGACCCACTATGGCTTGCATGGGTAACAGACCTTGTAAACCTTAAAGGTACTGATGCTAGTCAATACCAACACTTGTTAGATACTGTTCACCCAGCTCGTTTCAAAGTTGGTCAAATGATCGGTTCATTCGGTATCTTGATGGGTGTCATCGTTGCTATCTACCGCAATGTTGAAGCAGACAAGAAACACCAATACAAAGGAATGATGATTGCAACAGCTCTTGCAACTTTCTTGACAGGGGTTACTGAACCAATCGAATACATGTTCATGTTTGTTGCAACACCTCTTTATCTTGTATATTCTGTTGTTCAAGGTGCTGCCTTCGCTATGGCTGATATTGTTCACCTTCGTGTGCACTCATTCGGTTCAATTGAATTCTTGACTCGTACTCCGCTAGCTATCAACGCTGGTCTTGGTATGGATATCATTAACTTTATCTGGGTAACTGTCCTCTTTGCAGTCATCATGTACTTCATTGCCAACTTCATGATTCAAAAATTCAACTATGCAACTCCAGGACGTAACGGAAACTATGAAACTGCTGAAGGAGCATCAGAAGATGCAACTCCAGGAGAAACAAAAGTTGCAGCAGCTTCTCAAGCTGTAAATATCATTAACCTTCTTGGTGGTCGTGCAAACATCGTAGATGTAGATGCATGTATGACTCGTCTTCGTGTAACTGTTAAGGATGCAGATCGTGTTGGTACTGAGGAACAATGGAAAGCAGAAGGCGCTATGGGTCTTGTCATGAAAGGACAAGGTGTCCAAGCTATCTACGGACCAAAAGCTGACGTATTGAAATCTGATATCCAAGACATCCTTGACTCAGGTGAAGTAATTCCTGAAACTCTTCCAAGCCAAATGACAGAAGCTCAAAAAAATACTGTACATTTTAAAGGTGTAACTGAGGAAGTTTACTCAGTAGCTGACGGTCAAGTTATTGCCTTGGAACAAGTGAAAGATCCAGTCTTTGCTCAAAAAATGATGGGTGATGGTTTTGCAGTAGAACCAGCAAATGGAAACATTGTATCTCCAGTTACAGGTACTGTATCAAGTATCTTCCCAACAAAACATGCACTTGGACTTGTTACTGAATCAGGTCTTGAAGTACTTGTTCATATTGGTTTGGATACTGTAAGCCTTGAAGGAAAACCATTTACTGTTCACGTTTCTGAAGGACAAAAGGTTGCAGCAGGTGATCTTCTTGTTACAGCTGACTTGGATGCTATCCGTGCAGCAGGTCGTGAAACATCAACAGTGGTTGTCTTTACAAATGGTGATGCTATCAAATCAGTTAAATTAGAACAAACAGGTTCTCTTGCAGCTAAAACAGCAGTTGCTAAAGTAGAATTGTAATATACTCGAGGTTGGAAGCTGTTTTCCAACCTCTTGTTTTAGGAGAAAAGCATGAAATTTTTAACACTCAATAC